>CAZBZX010000078.1:0-12923 GCA_964496465.1 uncultured Bacteroidales bacterium | reverse complement strand
GACACTTTAAAAATTGAAATGCTAGTTGGAGATCCTGAAGGTGATGTATTAAATATTGATTTGTACTATAGAATTGATCGAGGAGAAGGTTATATAAAATATGAAAGTTTCGAAGTAACACCTAATAACCAGACTATTAGCAAAGATATTATTTTAAAAGATATTGATTACGCAAAGTATACAATATTTAAAGCTGTTGCTTCTGACGGGCAAAATATTTCTTCTGATTCAACAGCATCTTTCGAAAATGGTAATAGTTATAACGCACCTATACTTGAAAGTATTAATGAGCATAAAGACATGAAATTCAAGCCAATAATTTATCCTAATCCAACTTCAGGAGTATTTATTATTGATATTAAAGAGCCTAATAATAAAAATGGAACATTAAATGTATATAATAACATTGGTAAATTAGTTTACACTGATAATTTTGTGAATACTTCAAAAGTTGATATTGACTTAACAGATTTTTTAGATGGTATGTATTTTTTAAAAATCAATATGAATGGGGAGATTTTAACTGATAAGATATTACTAAAGAGATAGTTAAGTTCAAAATCAAGCAATTATATATAAAATTTAAAGTTATGAAAACGAAAAAAAGAGAAAAGTAAGTTTTATTTATATTTTTAATTTTTGTAATTGGAACAAATTTATTTTCTCAACCACAAAGTATTGCAGACAAATTTCTTTATGGTAAGCAACCATATAATGAGAGTGATACCATGCCGTATAGGTTTTATGTGCCAGAAAATTACGATTCTACTAAGTTGTATCCTATTGTTTTAGCTATGCACACTTCAGATAGACTTGGAAAAGATAATGAAAAACATCTTATGGAAGGATATGTTGCAACTATTTGGGTAGATTCAGCAAATCAAGCAAATCATCCCTGTTTTGTTGTTGCGCCTCAACTACCTTATGCAGTGTCTAATTTTGAAACTCATATTTTTGATAGTGTGATAATAGAAATTATAGATAATATAATAAGTTCATATTCAATTGATACTAATAGACAATATATTACAGGTATATCACTTGGAGGAGGATATGCCTGGGGACTTCCTGCAGCTTATCCTGGCAGATTTGCCGCAGCTATACCAATGAGTGGGGCACCAAATCTTTCAAAGAATACGAAAAACTGTAAAAATGTTTCAGTTTGGGCATTTCATGGTCAAGTTGATGATGTAGTTAATGTTAATAATACACGAAGAATGATTGAGGAGCAAATAGAGCAGGGACGAAAAGTAGTATTCACAAAACAATATTATAGAAAAAAAATAAATTTAACAGATAAGGAAATGATGTCCCAGATTAATAGTCATTCTGATATTTTATATTCAGAAATAAGAGGTTGGAGTCATTTTATTTGGGATCCTTCGTATAAAAATCCGATGCTTATTGAGTGGGTGTTTAATCAATATAGGCATTTACAAGATTCGAATGCAATAAAAATTGTGAATTTTAACAATTATAAAGTATTAAATGGTATTGATACATTAAAGTGGGAATCTGAATATTCAGATTATAATGTTGAGATATGGTATAGCCATAATGATGGAAGATATTGGCAAGAAATTTCTCATAATGAAGAAAATAGTGGACAGTATTTATTAAATACTGAAGATCTTGAAGATTGTGTGGCTGGATTAATTAAAGTTCTTTTAAAAGATACAAATGATAATGTGTTAAGTTTTTCAATTTCAAATCATTTTGGCATTAATAACAATAGTTCAAATGGTAAACCTTATATAACTATATTAGATAATAAAATTACTAAAACAGATAGAATAGACCTTGATAGTATAAATATTGAAATGCTTGTTGGCGATCCTGAAAACGATGAGTTAAACATTGAAGTTTTTTATAGAAATAACGAAGAAGAGGATTACTTTACTATAGAAAGTTTTGACGTTAACCCAAATAGTATTTTCTATGTGAGTAAATATGTTAACTTAAAAAATCAAGATTATTCAGAAGAAGCCAGTATAAAAGTTGTTGTTTCTGATGGGCAAAATATTTCTTCTGATTCAACAGCATCTTTCGAAAATGGTAATAGTTATAATGCACCTATACCTGAAAGCATAAATGAACAAACAGGGATGAAATTCAAGCCAATAATTTATCCAAATCCTTCAAGAGGTTTATTTACAATAAATATAGATGAGCCAATTCATAAGGAAACAATTATTGAAATTTATGGAATCACTGGCGGTTTGGTGTTAAAGAATACCTTTCAAAATCAAACAAGTATAAACATTGATTTAACTGCTTATGCAAAAGGATTATACCTACTGAAGGTTATAATAAATGAAAAAACTTTTAATGAAAAGGTATTTATAAAATAGATTAATAGTAATACATAAATTTATATAAAATACGAATTGCTTAAGCATGCCGTATTAGTAATTTCCAGAATTAAATTATTTTATTCATGATAAAGCTTTTAATTTTTTGTTAATAAAAAAATCAATTTTTACGAGTTTTACTTACCTGAGTTACTCCCTATATTTCTTATATTTCAATTTTCAATAAAACCAATTTTTTAACCTAAAAATTAATTAAATATGAGTGGTTTCTTCGGCAGTATTTCTAAAAAAAGTTGTATTTCTGATGTATTTTATGGAACTGATTATCATTCGCATCTTGGAACAAAAAGAGCAGGATTAACTTTTTATGATAATAAAAATGGATTTCAACGAGCAATTCATAGTCTAGAAGATGGCTATTTTCGTAATAAATTTGAAAGCGATATTAAAACGTTTTCTGGTAATATTGGAGTTGGAGTAATAAGCGATAATGAGGCTCAACCATTGGTCGTATCATCTCATATGGGAAAATTTGGAGTAGCTACAGTGAGTAAAATTGTAAATATAGAGGAATTAGAACAGCGATTTATTAAGCAAAACAGGACATTTACAGAAACAAGTCAGGGAAGTGTTAATCCAACTGAATTAATAGCTATGCTCATAGCAGAAGGGAATGATTTTCTTTCAGGCATAGAAAATGTATATAATTCTGTAAAGGGATCATGCTCAATACTTGTTATTACTGATGATGCTTTAATTGCTGCGAGAGATAAATTAGGAAGGACACCCATTATTATTGGTAAAAAAGAGGGCGCATATGCAGCATCATTTGAAACATGTGCTTTTTCAAATTTAGGATATAAAGTGGATAAATACTTAGGACCGGGAGAAATTGTAAAAATCACTGCTGATGGATATGAAACAATAAGGAAGCCTAATAAAAAAATGCAGATTTGTGCATTTTTGTGGGTGTATTATGGATATCCACCTTCCATGTATGAAAATATAAATGTTGATATTTGCCGCTATAAATGTGGTGCAGCATTGGCGAAAAATGATGATGTTGAAGCTGATTTTGTAGCCGGTATTCCTGATTCTGGTGTGGGACATGCTATGGGATATAGTAATGAAAGGAAAATGCCATTAATGCGACCATATTCTAAATATACACCAACCTGGCCCAGAAGTTTTATGCCTCAAAGTCAGGAAACCAGGGATTTAGTTGCAAAAATGAAATTAATTCCCAATACTGCATTAACTAAAGAGAAGAGAGGAATATTTTTAGATGACTCAATTGTTAGGGGTACACAATTAAAAGATAACGTACGAGATTTACACGCAGCTGAAATGAAAGAAGTTCACATGCGAATTGCTTGTCCGCCACTTACTTATCCTTGCGAATTTTTAAATTTTAGTCGCTCACGATCGAATCTTGATTTGGCAACTCATACAGCAGTAAAACAACTCACTGGTAAGGATGAAAATGAAATGAATGAATATTCTGACAGTAATAACGGAAAGTATAAGGAAATGGTAGAGCAAATCCGAAAAAATCTTGACCTAACCACTTTAAAATATCAAAAATTACCAGATTTAATGGACGCAATTGGTTTACCTAAAGAACAGGTTTGCACCCATTGCTGGGATGGTTCGAGCTATTTTTAGAGAGCACATAATTACCAAGCAGTAAATCATTTATAATGTTCCATCGTAGGTTTATAAAATAGTTGGAATGTTGGAATAATGGAAATCTAAATATTTTAATCATTATTCCAATATTCCAATATTCCAATAAATTAACACGATAATTTGCTTACTTTGCCAAAATATTTATACTATTAAATTGTTATTGAATTGTTTTTCGAAAATCACATAGGTGAATTAGCTGCGTTATGCACAGCTTTATTCTGGACAGTCACAGCTCTTGCTTTTGAGTCAGCCAGTTTAAAAATAGGATCGTTATCAGTTAATGTTATTCGATTAGTTTTAGCCTTTATATTTTTAAGTATATATAATACTATTACCAGGGGAATGATTATTCCTGTTGATGCATCGACCGAAGCATGGATTTGGTTGTTATTATCTGGTTTAATTGGCTTTGTGCTGGGAGATTTATTTCTTTTTAAATCATATACAATTATTGGCTCCCGTTTTGCTATGCTGGTTATGAATTTAGTACCTCCAATAGCAGCATTATTTGGTTGGATTATCTTAGGTGAAAAATTAACACTTTATAGTTACTTAGGGATGTTATTAACTTTTTTTGGTATTTCATTGGCTATTTTTAGTAGAAAAAGTAAAAATGAAAAGATTAAACTGAAATTTGCACCAATAGGATTTTTATATGCATTCTTAGGAGCTGTGGGACAAGGACTAGGGTTAGTATTAAGCAAATTCGGAATGAAAGATTATAATCCTTTTGCAGCAACTCAAATACGTATAATCGCAGGTATATTTGGATTTGTTATTTTGGTTACTATTATGAAAAGATGGGGTAATGTATATAAAGCTTTATATAATATAAAGGGAATGCGAAGTACAATATTAGGATCTTTTTTCGGTCCGTTTTTAGGTGTTTCTTTTTCACTTCTTGCTGTTAAATATACAGAAACCGGGATAGCCTCAACCATTATGGCAATGGTACCTATATTTATTATTGCCCCGGCCTATTTTATTTTTAAGCAAAAAATAACCTTACTCGAAATAATTGGATCCATTTTAAGTGTATGTGGTGTGGCATTATTTTTTATTTAATCTATGAAGGGTGTTAAAAATAGTAGTATTTATAAAATTGTTTAGCGAATATTTCTAATAAATGTTATTTTTAAAATCTTTTAAATTGGAAATCTTAATTGGAAATTTTTAATGCTTTTTAATTCACCTGTTTTTTTATTTTTATTTCTGCCTGTTACTTTTATTTTATATGTAGTTGGTGGAACAAAATTTAGAAACATAATATTACTTCTGGCAAGTATTTTATTTTATGCGTGGGGTACACTTGAACATAGCATCATTATTATAATATCAATTATTGTAAATTATTTTGTTGGTGTATCTATTGGAAAATCTAATGATTATAAAAAAAGAAAGTTTTATTTAATAGTAGGATTAATTGCTAATCTTGGTCTTTTATTTGTTTTTAAATATGCGAATTTTGTTATTGATAATATTAATGTATTAATATCAGTTGTTCATATTAAAACATTAGATATTACAAGAATCTCATTACCAATTGGAATATCATTTTTTACTTTTCAGGCAATATCGTACATTGTTGATGTATATAGAAAAGAAACAAAACCTCAAAATAATATAATTGACCTTGCTTTATTTATTTCATTATTTCCTCAATTAATAGCCGGACCAATAGTAAGATACCATGATATTGCTTTACAATTAAAAAATCGAAAACATACCATAAGAAAATTTAGTTCCGGGGTAGAGAGATTCGTGCTTGGCTTAGTAAAAAAAATATTATTGGCTAATTCATTTGCTTTAGTAGCTGATACTATTTTTTCTTTACCTGCTGGAGAGTTGAATATACTTAATACATGGCTTGCCACAATAGCCTACGCCTTCCAAATATATTTTGATTTTTCTGGGTATTCTGATATGGCAATTGGCTTAGGGCGTATGTTTGGTTTCGAATTGTTAGAAAATTTTAATTTTCCTTATATATCAAAATCAATTAAAGAATTCTGGCGTCGTTGGCATATTTCTTTATCAACATGGTTTAAAGATTACTTATATATTCCACTTGGAGGTAGCAGAGGAAAAATTTATCAAACTTACAGGAATTTATTTGTTGTATTTTTATTAACTGGATTTTGGCATGGAGCAAGTTGGAATTTTATGATCTGGGGATTTTTTCATGGCTTTTTTATCGTAATTGAAAGAGTTGGTTTCAATAAAATTCTAAAAAAAGTACCTTCAGTATTTCAGCATTTTTATTTATTATTTATCGTACTTATTGGATGGGTATTTTTCAGGGCAGATACATTATTTCAATCTACTCATTTTATTAAAATAATGTTAGGCATATCCCAAATAAAAGCTGATTACAAAACTATAGCAGAATTCTTCACACCTGATTTTATTATAATTTTAATAGTAGGTATTTTAAGTTCTACAACTATATTTTTAAAATTGAATGCACTAGGTAAACATTTTGAAAACATCTTATCTGAGAGGTTATTAATTTTTTTTAAAGGATTATATAGATTATTATATGTATGTGGTGTTATTTTTTTATTTATACTTTCATTATCATATATGGCTTCCGATTCTTATAATCCGTTTATATATTTTAGATTTTAATATTATGCAAAAACATAATAAATATCAATTAATAAACATAATTCAATCATATATAATAACCTTAACATTTATTGTCATTGTTTTTGCTCCTGTTTGTAATGATATATTTTCTTTCATTTCATCCGAAGATGTAAATGAAAATAGAGTTAAAACACAAAAACCTAAACTGAGACTAACTGATATTGGTTCTTTTCCTGAGAAATTTGATGAATATTATGAGTGTAGCTTTAATTTAAGAACTGAGCTTTTATCAATAAATTCAGAATTAAGACTTAAATTATTTAACACATCACCTTTCCCAAATACAGTAATAATAGGAAAAAGAGGATGGTATTATCACATGAAATATATAGATGTTTACGAAGCAAAAATTCATTTTGATAAGGAAGAATTATGGCATTTTAAAAACATGTTTGATCAGCGTTTAAAGTGGTTAAATGAAAAAGGAATTAAAATGTATTGTGCGATAATACCTGTTAAAACTTCAATATATCCTGAATACCTTCCTAATTTTATTTTAAAACATAATCCAATTAATAAAACAGATAGTTTAATAAATTATTTAACCAGAAATTCAAAGGTTAAAATAATCGATTTAAGAAAAGTATTATTGGAAGATAAAATTAAAAATAACATAAGACTTTTTCATCGCACAGATCAACATTGGAATGATTATGGAGCATTTGTAGCTGCAAAAGCAATTATTGATACGATACATAATGATTTTCCTGAAGTGAATATAATTGAAATTGAAGATTACAAGATTGATTCATTTTTAAGAAATGGCTATTCCCTTGCAAGAATACTATTAAAATCAGAAGAAATACAAGAGATGGAAATTACAGTAGTTCACAAGGACGGTTTTAAAGCTTTTGCATTACCAAAAAAAGGGTATAAACCACCTGAGACATTTCCATATAAAAATGAGTATGAATATACTTATAAAGTAGAAGGACTCGATGCTCCAAAAATATATGTAGTAAGAGATTCATACACAGCCTACATGAAAAAATATTTAAGTGAATATTTTAATGAGAGCTTTTACTTATGGGATCAATGGGTATTTCGATTAGATAAGGAAATTATAGAAAATGAAAAACCGGATATTGTAATATTTGCTTTAATTGAAGCAGATATAAATAGAATGATATATGGCGTTAATGAAGAACATAATATGAAAACAAGAACTTTTGTATATTAATTTTAGCGAATATATTGAATTATAAATCTTTATCAGATAAAGTTGATAGGGGGTATTACATTCCAAAAATATTATTTATTTCAGTATATAAGCTATCCTTAACTTAAATTAACTAATTTCTTTTACATTCTTTTAAACAGCCATTTAAAAGGAATAAACGTGGATACTTTTTTTTGATAATCTTTGTAGCTGTTTCCAAAAGCAATAATTAATTTATTCTCTTCTAAATAGGTTCCAATTATAATGTATGTTGTAAGGACAATATTTGCAATCAACTTTGTATAATCCAGGTTTCTTGACCATAACAACAATATTACGGCTGTGTACCATGGATGTCTTATCAGTTTTAATATTCCAGAAGTCGATAATTTTTCAGAAACAGTATCATTTTCCTCTTGACAGTTATACTTAATCTGTTTTAAACCTAGAAATTGCGAAAAACTATATCCACGTCCTCCTGCAAATAATAGGAATATTCCGATAAACTGTATGATGTATTTTAAATAAACAAATAACCCGTTCCATTTATATACTATTTCTCCTCTGATCGAATATTCAAAGTATAAAATAGGGATAATGGTAACAAATGAAAAAATATTATAAGATAGCCTGTAATGACAATAGTATTTTCCCATTTTCTTTTTAAAATATCTTGTAACTGGGATTGAGATAAGATAACTGTGTAAAAAACAATATACTATATATAAAAAAGCTAAGATGATATAATTATTCATAGGTAAATGAATTACTGCAATTTAATTTCTTTAAATTAAATTTATAAAATATAAAATCCAATTAGGCCTTCTCATTGTGTAAACGATTTTTAATCAAAATAAATTATTGCTTTCATCACTCCATCTTTATAATTATGTACGAGATCAAAAGCATCTTTTGATTTTTCGAAAGAGAATCGATGAGTTGTCATTCTTTTAACGTTTATTTTTTCTACGGCAATATTATCTATAGCTTTCTGAACACAATGATTTTGTCTTCTTATATTGATCAGGACTATTTCTTTACGGCGAATTTTATCGGCAGAGAATTTCCAGTAATCAAATGAAGGTATACCAATTAAAACAATTAAACCTCCTGGCTTTATCAAATCAAGAGCATTCTCCATAGCTTCTTGTTTTCCACAGCATTCATAAATAATATCCAAACCTAAAGGTGCATTTTTTAGAAATTCTTGTACCGGATCACTATTATTAATATTAACATAATTTATTGCACCTTCTTGTTGAGCAATGCACAGTCTTGCATCAATTCTATCAGTAATAAAAAAATCGATACATCCTTTATTTTTTGCAGCAAGCATTACACTCATACCTATTGGCCCAAATCCAAGTATCCCTATGTTGTGATTTTTTCGAGGATTTGATCTTTTTATAGCATATATTCCAATGGATAATGGTTCAGCAATTGCTGCTTCTTCAAAACTAATATTTTCAGGTAATGGAAAGCAACATTCTTCTGGAATAACAATATACTCTGAAAGACTACCACTTGCTTGTCCCGGACATCCTAAAAATTTTAAGTTTCTGCATGTGTGTGGTCTTCCCGATTTACATTGATCACAATTTCCGCAAGACATGGCTGGCTCAATGGCTATTTTGTTACCAGGTTTTACTTTTTTAACTTCTGGGCCTATTCTTTCGACTACTCCTGCACATTCATGTCCTACAGTAAACGGGTATTTCACAACCTGACTTCCGATCCTTCCAGATTCATAATAATGTACATCCGAACCGCAAACTGCTACTACTTTTATCTTGATTAAGACATCATTATTTTTTATTATTACCGGATCAGGAACATCGTTCATTTCCATTTTTAAAATTCCTGTCAACTGCATTGCTTTCATCATTCAATTGTATTTCTATGATTAGAATTCTCCAAAGAGACTATGTTCTTTTGTATTACAATACAAACTGGAATATACATAAAAATTAAGTCTGTTGGTATTGAGTTTTCTTTCTAGCGTTAAAATGGGATGAGAAGGAGGTGTCTCTAAATTATGCTGAATTTTTTTGTCTGCAGGAGTTGCTTTAATAAATTGGCTTCCTCCGATAACTTTAATATGATAATGTTTCCTGAGAATATCAAATAAAGATGCATTGTCAAAATTTCTTGATGTAAACCTTGGCATATTTATGTTAGGAAGATGTGTGATGTCATAGAAAACCGGTTTATCGTTGACATATCGAAGACGTTCAAAATAAATACAGCCACTTTCTTTTTCAATGTCAGATAGTTCAAAAATAAAATCATCTGGCCATTGCGTTACATGAGGTTTAACAATGGTTTTAGTTTTTAAATGTTCTTTTCCGATAGCTGAAGTCGTACCTGATATTGAAAGTATACCTATACCTTTAGGTTTATTTTGCACAATACTTCCCAAACCCTGGTGTTTTTTTATAAGACCTTCACTACTTAATAGATTTAGTGCTTGTCGGACTGTTGGTCGAGTAACATTATTAATTCGGCATAATTCGTTTTCAGAAGGCAGCAAATCGCCTTCTTTATATATACCTTCAAGTATATGTCTTCTTAATTTTTCATAAAGTATCCTGTACCTTGGTATATTCATATCTTGGTAAAAATATGGGCACAATATACTAAATATTAAGTATATAAAAAAGAAATTTATACTAACATCTATTTATAGTTGTATATATATGTTATTATGTATTATAAAACATATATTTTGTAATATACTATATATTAGCAATTTAAAACATTTTATAATAATTTAATTATTATCTATTTTTTAAACTTGTAATTACAAGTATAAAAATATTTGTATATTTGCACAAAATTAAAAACAATGGCTATTCCTGTTATTTTGCCACGTCAAGGTCAGTCGGTTGAATCATGCATTATTACCGATTTATATAAATCTGTTGGAGATTCAATTCAAAAAGGGGAGATCTTATTTGCCTATGAAACCGATAAAGCATCATTTGAAGAAGAAGCACCTGAATCCGGTACAATATTGGCAATTTTTTATGAAATAGGAGATGAAGTTCCTGTATTAACAAATATCATGGTTATTGGTAACCTGGGTGAATCATTTGAACAATATAAACCGGATAAAAATAGTTCTTCAATTACAAATAATAGTGAAGAGAAAGCATTAACGTTTGAAATCAAGAATGAAAATAGTATAGAAAAATCTGAGTTAAATCCCACCATAAATTCTGGTAAACAAATTATTTCTCCAAGGGCTAAAAACCTCGCTTATAGGAAAAGAATTGATCTTACCAGAATTGTTGGTACTGGTCCGAAAGGCAGGATCATAGAAAAAGATATATTAAATGCTGCAAAAAAGGGATATAAATTAACGCCTCTGGCACAGAAAAAGATTGAACTTTTAAATCTTGTGACTCCAGATAAAGGGACTGGATTTGGTGGTAAAATTACATCTAAAGATTTGATTGAAAAATCAGAAATTAATTCTGGAGATTTTGAAATTATTCCACTAAGCAACGTGCGTAAGATTATTGCCAGGGCAATGCATCAATCGCTACAAAATTCTGCTCAGCTTACACATCATTTAAGTGCCGATGCTACCAGATTATTAGCTATTCGTGAAGAGGTTAAAAAGAGAGAAAATAATGATAAATCTGAGAATATCACCATAAATGATTTGATTTGTTTTACTATTATAAAAACATTAACAAAATATGCACGAATAAATGCTCATTTAATAGGAGATAACCTAAAAATGTTTTATCACATAAATTTGGGTTTGGCTGTAGATACAGAAAGAGGATTGATGGTACCAACAGTTTTGAATGCAGATCTTTTATCTATTAAGGAGTTATCTTCTCAAATTAAATTGGTAGCTGAATCATGTAAAAAAGGAAGTATTAATCCTGATTTGCTAAATTCGGAAGCAGCATCTTTCACAGTTACAAATCTTGGAAATTATGGAGTAGAAATGTTTACGCCTATTATTAATTTACCACAAGTTGCTATTTTAGGTGTGAACACAATTGTACCCCGTCCTAAGCTTTCTGATAAAGGAAATTATGAAATAGTGCCACATATAGGACTAAGCTTGACATATGATCATAGTGCAATTGATGGGGGTGAAGCAACTCGGTTTTTAAGAGATATTGCTTTAGAAATTGAAAATATAGATATAGAATTCTAATATATTTTAAAAAATAAGATAAAAATTAAGAAAATGCCTAAATCGCAATTTATAGATCCAAAAGAAGTTAGAAAAAAATCAGAATTAACCTTTAAACCAATTCCTGTCAACCAATATAATAGATCAATAGAAGAAGAATCAGATAATTATAAAAAGGACGATCTCATTCGTATTTATCATGATATGGTTATCATTCGTGAGTTTGAAACCATGTTGAACCTTATAAAAATAGCAGGCGAATATGAAGGGATACAATATAATCATCCCGGCCCTGCACATCTTTCAATTGGTCAGGAGGCTACTGCAGTTGGTATGGCATATACTTTAGATGCTGAAGATTATATTTTTGGATCGCATCGCAGTCATGGTGAGATATTAGCTAAAGGATTAAGTGCCATTCATAAAATGAATGATGAAGAATTGGAAAAAATAATGACCGAATATTTTAGTGGAATTATATATAATGTAATAAAAAAGAATTTTAAAGGAAGTACAAAACATCTGGCAAAAATGTTTTTACTTTATGGAACATTAGCCGAAATTTTTGCCCGCGAAACAGGCTTTAATAAAGGATTAGGCGGAAGCATGCATGCTTTTTTTACCCCATTTGGTATTTACCCTAATAATGCTATAGTTGGTGGAAGCGGAGATATTGCGGTTGGTTCGGCTTTATATAAAAAAGTAAATCGCAAACCTGGAATTGTTGTTGCTAATATTGGAGATGCATCTATGGCATGTGGACCTGTTTGGGAAGGAATATCTTTTGCCACAATGGATCAATTTACTAAATTGTGGGAAGGAGACATGAAAGGTGGGTTACCTTTAATAATATCTATTATGAATAACCAGTATGGTATGGGAGGTCAAACATGTGGTGAAACTATGGGGTATGAAATAGCCGCAAGGATCGGAGCTGGTGTAAATAAGGATCAAATGC
>CAZBZX010000077.1:0-13019 GCA_964496465.1 uncultured Bacteroidales bacterium | reverse complement strand
TATTGATAAAAAAATGACGGAGCATTTATTGGAAGATTATGAAAACAGGTTCAATACTTTTATCGAGTCGGCCAGAGATTTAATGTTCGTTGTTGATGATGAGGGATATTTTACCTATGCAAACGATTTTATGATTAAAACTTTAGGATATTCCAGGAAGGAATTATTCGGAATGCATGAATCTGAACTAATTGACCTAAATCAAAAAGATAAATATGATATAAATAAACTAAAAGAAAAAATTATTCAAAAAAAGCAAATATCCAGGGATATTGTTTGGATCACAAAGAGTAATGATAAGATTTCGGGTGAAATAAACATGTTTGCCATTTTTGATGAATATAATAACTATTTAGGCTACCGTGGAATATTTTATGACAAATCAGAATTAAAAAATACAAAAAACGAAATACGTAAACTTTTTAAAGCCGTTGAACAAAGTCCAGAATCTATTATAATAACTAATAAAAAAGGCATAATTGAATTTGTGAACCCGAAATTTTCTGAAGTTTCAGGATATACCAAAGAAGAAGTATTAGGAAAAACTCTGGATTTTTTACAAACCGACAGGCAAACCAATCAATTTTACAGGCAATTATGGCACACAATTATTTCAGGTAAGGAATGGCGAGGGGAGTTTGAAACTATTAAAAAAAATGGTGAAATCTTCTGGCAATATTCTTCAATTTCAGGGATTCGAAATGAAGATGGCGATATAACACACATCGTAGCAATTAATGAGGATATTACCGAAAGAAAAAATGCTGAACAGGAATTACTGCATGCTAAAGAAGCGGCAGAACAGGCTAATAGAATAAAAACAGCTTTTTTATCAAATATGTCGCACGAAATCAGAACTCCAATGAATGCTATTATTGGATTTTCAGAATTATTAAAAATTAGTGATTTAACGTATGACAAGAAGCTTGAATTTATAGATCATATAAACAAAAATGGCAAAGTACTTTTAAAACTCTTTGAAGATATTATCAATGTTGCCCGTATTGAATCTGGTGATCTTGAATTTACAAAAGAAGATTTCAATCTTAATGAATTATTAAAAAATATCTATTCAATTTTCGAGACAAGCTTGAAGGAAATGGAGAAACCACTCGAATTTGAAGTTGATCTTGACAATGAAAATAGCCCATTTATGGTCTATTCTGATCCGATCAGATGTCATCAAATTTTAACAAATTTGCTTGATAATGCTTTAAAATTTACACAAGATGGAAAAGTAGTATTTGGATATAAGGTACTTGATGAAAATGAGTTATTATTTTATGTTAAAGATACTGGAATTGGACTATCGGAAGAACAACAAAAAATAATTTTTGATTTATTCAGGCAAGCTGATAGCTCGGAAACACGCGAATTTGGTGGTACAGGAATTGGTTTAACTATTTCAAAAAACCTGGTTGAACTTCTCGGTGGTAAAATCTGGATTGAATCGAAACTGGAAAAAGGTACAACATTTAATTTCACACTTCCATACAGAAGAGAGACTGAAGCTAAAGAAATTACAGAAGAAATTAAAAAACAAAAGATAGACTGGGGAAACAAAACAGTTCTTATCGCAGAAGATAATGAATCAAATTTTCTGTTTCTGCAGGAATTATTAGATGAAACTAATATTAAAATAATTTGGGCAAAGGATGGGAACGAAGCTATTGAGTTATTTAAGGCTGAACCGAAAATCGATATTATTTTAATGGATATACAAATGCCGGGATTAAATGGTTATGATGCAACAAAAATTATTAAACAAATTAGGCCAACCATTCCTGTCATTGCACAAACTGCCTATGCGTTGACTGGAGAAGAAGAGAGAAGCTATGAAGCGGGGTGCGATGATTATATTTCAAAACCAATAAGCGTTCAAAAATTATCAAATATAATTTCGAAATTTATAAACTAATCTTTAAAATTGACAGGTTTTTACAATTTCAATTCTGAGAAAAACAAGATTATTACAATCTTTTAATCACTTATTTCAGATTTATTGGCTTATAATTCATTTTAACCTTCTATTTTTGTTCTAAACTCATAATATAAATTTCATGAAAACAATTGCTTTAGTAGCTCATGATAACAGAAAACAAGATTTAATTGAATGGGTAACCTGGAATAAAAGTAAATTAAGTAAACATCGACTAATTTGTACAGGCACCACAGGTAAATTAGTTCAACGTATTTTTTCACACGTAAAAGAAAATGAAGAAATTCCGGAAGTAATAAGGCTTAAGTCTGGCCCACTTGGAGGCGATCAGCAACTTGGAGCTAAAATATCTGAGGGGAAAATAGATTTGATGATCTTTTTATGGGATCCAATGCAACCACAACCACATGATGTTGATGTTAAAGCATTGCTCAGAATTAGCGTATTATATAATATACCTATAGCCAATAATAGAGCAACAGCCGATTTTTTAATATCTTCACCTTTGTTTGACGGGAAATATAAACCAGTATTAAAAGATTATACAAAATACCTGGAAAGGGATTTGGATGTTTTAAAATAGATTAGTGCTATTTAATATTTCTCTAGTAAAACAACATTTTCAATATGATGCGTATGTGGAAACATATCAATCGGTTGAATTTGTTTTATGCCGTAATGGTTTTTAAGTAAAGCTATGTCTCTAGCCTGTGTTGATGGATTACAGCTAATATAAACAATTCTTTTTGGTAAACCGAAAATGATATTTTTAATAATTTCGGGATGTATACCAGCCCGAGGTGGATCTAAAATTACTACATCTGGTTTTCCATATTTCGCCATGAAATTAATAGTGAATACATCTTTTATATCCCCGGTGATAAATTCCGTATTAGAAATATTATTAATTTTAGAGTTTTCCCTGGCATCTTGAATAGCTTCATCAATATATTCGACCCCAACAACATTTAAAGCATCTTTTGCAATAAAATTTGCAATTGTACCTGTACCAGTGTATAAATCATATACAATCTCTTTTCCTGATAAATTAGCATATTCCTTTGTAATTCGATATAATTTTAAAGCTTGTTCATAATTTGTCTGAAAAAATGATTTAGGCCCAATTTTATATTTTAATCCATCCATTTCTTCCGTAATAAAATCTTTACCATAAAATGGTTTTATTTCCAAATCGTTTATTGTATCATTTGCTTTAGGATTTATCACATACATTATTGATGTAATACTTGGAAATTCTTTTTTTAAATATTCCAGTAGAAGTTTAATTTTCGATTTATCATCTTTGAAAAATGATAATATAATCATAGTTTCTCCTAGTGAAGTAGTTCTAATAATTAAATTTCTTAATAAACCTTTCTGATCTATTAAATCAAAAAACTCATACTTATTCTCAATTGCAAATTTCTTAACAGCCAAGCGAATTTCATTTGAAGGTTCCTTTTGAAGATAACATTTTTCGATGTCTAAGATTTTATCAAACCTACCAGGGATATGAAACCCTAGTGCATCCTTATCAATTATTTCAAGCTTACTCTCAACTTCTTTTTTAGTGAGCCAACGTTTATTTGAGAAAGTGAATTCAAGCTTATTCCGATAATATTCTGTATTACAGGCACCCAAAATTGGATTTATTTTTTTTACAATTGCTTTCCCAATTCTTGAAATCTGGTCAATTACCTGTTTTTCTTTAAATTCAATTTGATCTTCGTATTTTAAATTTTGCCATTTACAACCTCCACATACTCCAAAATAATCACAAAATGGTTGTACGCGTTTATCGCTAAGTTTGATGAAGTTAATTGGAACTGCTTCGTAATAACTTTTACGTATTTTCTTTACCTGCAAATCAACAATATCGCCAGGAACTGTATCGTTTGATACAAAAACCACAAGATTATTTACTTTTGCCAGTGACTTACCTTCTGATGCCAGCTCTATAATTTCAACACTCTCAAGAATAGGATATTTCTTTTTTCTGCCCAACTCAATCTTTTTTTTGCAAATATAACTTAATTCAAATACACACCTAAAAATTAAATTTAATAAAATTTTCCTCCTTATTCAACCAAATCAATTCTATATTTGCCACAAATTATTTTAATGATTTCAATAAACCAAATAAAATTAAATTATGGAGATAGAAATATTTTTAATTCTGTTTCATTCAATATTAATAGAAAAGACAGGATTGGATTAGTTGGTAATAATGGAGCAGGTAAGTCAACTTTACTTCGGTTAATTCTTAAAAAGCAACTCCCTGATTCAGGAGCTGTTGAAATTCCGCAGGGAACATCATTTGGTTATCTTCCTCAGCAAATGAAACTTTCTGATAATAAAACTATTGTTGATGAAGTAAAAGAAGCTTTTTCTGAAATACTTACCATAAAAAAAAGAATTGAACAACTATCGCATGAAATTGCCTCACGAGAAGATTATGAATCGGATGAATATACTTATCTAATTCATGAATTAAATGAAAATAGTGCAAGACTTGAAATAATCGGGAATACCCAAATTGAAGAAAAAATTGAAAAAACCTTATCTGGACTAGGATTTGAACCTTCTGATTTTAAAAGATCAACAAAAGAATTTAGCGGCGGATGGCGAATGAGAATTGAATTGGCTAAAATACTTTTAAAAAGTCCTGATGTTTTGTTATTAGATGAACCTACAAATCACCTGGATATTGAATCTATTCAGTGGCTAGAAGAATTTTTAACGGATTATCCCGGTGCAATAGTGCTTATATCGCACGATAGGGCATTTTTAAATGCAGTTGGAAAAAGAACCTTAGAAATATCATTAGGTAATTTATACGACTATAATGTTCCATACTCAAAATTTGTTGAGCTCAGAAAAGAGAGAAGAAGTCAGCAAATTGCAACCTTTAGAAACCAACAAAAATACATTGAAGAAACTGAGCAATTTATTGAACGATTTAGATATAAAGCAACAAAAGCGGTGCAAGTTCAGTCAAGAATAAAGCAACTAAATAAACTTGAAAGAATTGAAGTAGATGAAGAAGACACAAATGCTATACATATTAAATTTCCTGCTGCCCCACGTTCAGGAAATGTAGTAATTGAAATAAAGGAATTAACCAAAAAATACAGCAATAATCTTGTTCTGGATAATATTGATTTAACTGTTCAGCGGGGTGAAAGAATTGCATTTGTTGGAAAAAACGGGGAAGGTAAAACTACCCTTTCAAAAATAATTCTAAATGAACTGGATTATAGCGGAAAATTTAAGATTGGCCATAATGTTAAAATTGGATATTTTGCACAAAACCAGGACGAATTGCTTGATGAAAACATTACTGTTTTTGATACTATTGATAAGGTCGCTGTTGGAGATATACGTGCTAAAATAAGAGGATTATTAGGAGCCTTTTTATTTCAGGGCGAAGATATTGATAAAAAAGTAAAAGTGCTCTCGGGAGGTGAACGATCAAGGCTTGCTTTAATTAAATTATTATTAGAACCATATAATTTATTAGTGCTTGATGAACCTACTAATCATCTTGATATGAGATCGAAAGATATTTTAAAACAAGCATTAATTGATTATAACGGCACATTAATTGTGGTATCACACGACAGGGAATTTATGGATGGTTTAATTAATAAAGTATATGAATTTAAAAAACATAAAATAAAAGAATATATTGGTGGAATTTATAACTTTTTGAAAGAAAACAGAAAGTCAATTCTTTCTGAAAATATATCAAATAAAGCAAGTATAAATTATAATAAAAAAGAAAATACTAACTCGAATAAAGAGGCATATACAGAAAGAAAAGAAAAAAATAAACTTATTAATAAAATTTCAAGACAAATAGAAGAATGTGAAAAGCAAATTGAAAATATTGAATCTGAAATGGAAACAATTAATCAAAAATTAGCAAAGCCGGATTTATATAAAAGTGAAATTGAAGAAAATAATTTATATCAAAAATACCAGGAACTTGAAAAAGATCTTCAGAAAAAAATGAAAAAATGGGAAGAATTGAATTATGAACTTGAAATAACGAAGGATACAAATAATTAATTAATTTTATTTAAAATTTTTAGTGAAAAAAATCTTTATCATATTATTTACCATTTTTGCTGCGTGTTTCCTTTTTTCGTGTAATTCTAAAAAAAAGGTAATCAAAAAAAAGAATTTCTCATATATTTATAATCCTACCAGCGTTTCCCTCCACCCTGAATATCTTATTTATCATAAAAATGAAACCACTTCCATGTTAATGGTAAAATTTTATCCTGGTGAATTATTGTTTAGTCAAACAAATGAAGAAGGTGAATTCAGGGCCGAATTACAATTTTCATATCGTTTATTTGAAGATGAAACCAAAGAACTCGTTGACAGTTCATCAGCTAAAATAAATATAAAGCTTGATGAAGTGCAGGAGGAAATGATCAGTTTTATACCTTTTAAAGCAACATTTGGAAATAATTATGTCATTCAAATTACAACACAAGACCTTAAAAGGAAAAGCCAAAATAGGAAGGCAATAAATGTAAATAAAAAAGATAAATTTAATAGCCAGAATTATTTAATCAGAAAATTTGGCACTTCAGCCCCCTTATTCAATTCAAGAGTTGATAGCACAACCCGCTTTTTTATAGAATATACTTATGGCCGATTTGATAGTTTAAATGTAAAATTTTATAAAAATAATTTTTACATTCCGAATCCTCCATCAATTAAAGTAATTCTAATCGATAAACTTGAAGATCCCGATAGTCAATTCGTATTACACATTTCTGATACAAATATTTTTAGGTTAAATAAAAAAGGCCTATATACTTTTCAAATTGACACCTCCAGTCAGAATGGTGTTAGCTTATCTTATTTTGGAGAAAATTATCCGTTTATAGTAACGGCTGATGATTTGGCGAATCCATTAAGTTATCTTATGAATGATAATGTGTTTAACAAGCTTCAGCGCACTGTAAATAAGAAACTAGCCGTCGATAATTTCTGGCTAAAAGCTGCAAATGATAATATTGAAATTGCCAGGGAATTAATAAGAATTTATTATAACAGGGCATATTTAGCCAATTATTATTTTACATCGTATAAAGAAGGATGGAAAACAGATAGAGGCATGATATATATAATTTATGGCCTGCCAAATTATATTTACAAGACTGATGATTCAGAAAGATGGATATATCAAGAAATGCAAGGTTCAAATGATCTTTATTTTAAATTTAAAAGAATTCAACATCCATATACTGAAAATTTTTATATTCTTGAACGTAGTGAACTATTACAAACCAGGTGGAAGGATGCTGTTGAGTCGTGGAAAAATGGCAGACCTTACGTCTTTAACTAAATAAAATTGAAAAAATCAGATAATTTAATATTTGGGATCAGAGCTGTTATTGAGGCAATTAAATCAGGAAAAAATTTTGATAAGCTTTTCATTAAAAAGGGATTGCAAGGTGAACTTATGCAGGAGTTATATGCTTTAACAAAGTTGCATCAAATTCATTTTCAACATGTACCTATTGAAAAAATAAATCGGATTACTTATAAAAACCATCAGGGAGTAGTTGGTTACTTATCTATTATCGATTATTATAATATCGAAAATATAATTATTACACTCTTTGAAGAAGGGGAAAATCCTTTTATATTAATCCTAGATCAAATAAGTGATGTGAGAAATTTTGGCGCTATTTGCAGGGTTGCTGAATGTGCCGGTGTTAATGCCATTATTATTCCAGAAACCGGTTCAGCGCAGATTAACGCTGATGCCTTAAAAACATCAGCCGGTGCTTTAAATTATATTAAAATATGCAAATCGAAAAACCTTGAAAACACGATAAAATACTTAAAAAATTCCGGATTAAAAATTATTGCAGCAACAGAGAAAGCTTCAGAATATTATTTCAATACAAATTATACAGATCCGATTGGTATTATTTTTGGTTCGGAAGATGTTGGAATTTCAAAGCAGTTGATAAGTATTGCAGATGAATTGGTAAAAATTCCAGTCTATGGAAATATTGAATCATTAAACGTTTCAACGGCTGTTTCAACAATTGTTTATGAAGCAGTAAGACAAAGGCAATTAAATCAGCATTAAATTAGCCAATTGGCAAATGCTTTTTAAAAACTTCCTGTAATGAGATAAAGGTTTCCGTTCTTGATACACCTTCAATAGATTGTAATTTTTCGGCTAAGATATTTCTTAAATCATTATTATCTTTTGCAAAAACTTTAATAAAAATAGCATATATTCCAGTTGTATAATGGCATTCTACTATTTCAGGTATTCTTTTTAATTCTTCGACTACTTGATCAAATAAATTTGCAGATTCAAGATATATACCAATATAACATGTGGTGCTAAACCCAATTTTTATCGGATCAATAGTAAACTCTGAACCAACAATAACACCATCATTGATTAATTTTTGCACCCTTTGATGAATTGCAGCACCAGAAACACCACATTCGCGGGCAACTTCAAGAAAAGCCATTCTGGCATCTTTTGTTAAAAAAGAAAGAATTCTTTTATCGAGACTATCAATTTGTAAATTTTTTGCCATGATTTTTTGTAATTTTTTATTTTTCTTATCAAAAATAAAGATATTTCTTACAATTTGAATATTCTATAGATTTAATTTTAGATATTAAAAAGCATAAATTTATTTTTACAAAAAAAAACGCACCATAAATTATGGTGCGTGCAGCTTTAAAAGCCTATATGTAAAGTGATCGACATGCTCGTTATTTTCTGGGCTCAACCTTCCTGTAAGTTATTTTAAGGTGATAAGAATTTATAGTTTTCAAAATTTCTACCACTTCACCTGTCTTCATTGGAAAATTATGATTATTTATTAATGGGGCCGATTTATAATTATTATCCCAAATTTCTGGGCCATCAGGATAAAGCTCAATTTCAAAATAAGTGTCTTCTCCATCCCTGCCATCATAATTTACATCACCGGGTTCACCTAAATTAATCCATATTTCATAATCAACTTCATAGGCATTTGTTACTAAAACCCTGCCAATTGTGTAAGAAACCTCATAATATAAAGTATACCAGCCTGGATGAACCCGATAATCCTCATCATAAAAAAATGTTTGCGGAATTTCTGTATTTCCAATATCAATATAACTAGGCTCAATATCAAAATAAGATAGTGACAAATAGGCTCTTCCAGGTTCACCATCTTCTCCTTCTCTATAGCAAGAAAATAAAATTATAGTTAATAATAGTATTGTAATGAAGTTCTTACTTTTGAAGTAACCTTTTGGATATATTTGAATTAAATTTTTCATAGCAACGTTTTAATTTAAAATATCCAATTTTTATGCCAAAAATTTATTGAGTTATGCAACTAGAAATAAATTTTTTTATCATTATAATAAAAAGAAATTGAAGCATTAAAATAATGTTAAAAAATATTAAAAGATGGCGGAGTTTAAGTTCCTTTTCCGTCATTATTATGAATATTTAGATATTATCTTTTAGAATGAATTTAAATTAGAAATGTTAAATAATTTTAACAGATAAACGGTATGCAATTTGTTATGCAAAATTACTTTTGTATCGTCTTATATAATATTAAAATTAATACAACTTAAATTAAATCGATTCGTAGAAAGAAAAGATATGGCAGAGATTGATAGAATTAGTTTATCGGAAGTTATCGAAGTTGATAAAAACAAATGTGTTAACTGCCATGCCTGCATTTCGGCTTGCCCTGTTAAATATTGTAATGATGGAAGTTCGGATTATGTAAAAGTTAATCCAAACATGTGTATTGCATGCGGGAATTGCCTGGCTGTGTGCACTCACGATGCAAGGCAATATGTGGATGATTTTCCTGCTTTTATCGAGATGGTTGGAAAAGAAGAAAAAATGGTAGCCATTGTTGCTCCTTCCATTGCGGCAAATTTCCCTGATCAATATTTACATTTTAATGGTTGGTTAAAAAGTTTAGGGATTGAAGCTATTTTTGACGTTAGTTTTGGCGCTGAGCTAACTGTAAAGTCTTATGTAGAGCATTTAAAAAGTAATCCGGAGGCTATTATTGCCCAGCCATGTCCTGCCATAGTTACTTATATTGAATTATACAAACCCGAATTAATAAAATTCCTTGCTCCGGTTGATAGTCCAATGCTGCATTCAATAAAAATGATTAAGAAGTATTATCCGGAATATAAAAATCATAAAGTAGCAGTAATTTCTCCCTGTATTGCAAAAAAGAGAGAATTTGATGAAACTGGTTTAGGTGAGTTTAATGTTTCTTACTTATCGATTAGTAAGTATTTTGAAAAAAATAATGTAGATCTTAATTCTTTTCCTGAAGTTGATTTTGACAATCCGTCGGCCGAGAGGGCTGTATTATTTTCATCTCCTGGTGGATTATTACGAACAGCAGAAAGATGGGATCCTGATATCCGTGATAAAGCTCGGAAAATTGAAGGGATGCCTAATATTTATGAATATATTGATAAACTTCCGGAAGTAATTAAAAATAAAAAATCGCCTATACTTATTGATTGCCTAAATTGTGAATTTGGATGTAATGCTGGTCCATTAACAATTTCAAAAGACAAATCAGTTGATGAAATTGAATATTTTATTAACGAACGTAGAAAAGAATATCAAAAAAAATATAGTGAGGATACAACTATTTCTCATGAAAAAGTTTTAAAAGTATTAAATAAATTTTGGACACCAAACTTATATTCCCGCTCTTATAAAAATTTGTGGCAGAATGTAGAGCTAGAATATCCAAACAAAGAACAACTCGAGCAGATTTATAAAAGCATGCATAAATACACTGAAAGTGATTTTTATAATTGCACTTCTTGTGGGTATAATAGTTGCGAAAAAATGGCAACAGCAATTCACAACGGTCTAAATAAACCGGAAAATTGTCATTTCTATCTTTCAAAAGAAAATGAATATTCTCATGAAGAGTTAAGTAAAAGTGAAAAACGATTAAATAATATTCTTGAAACTGCTCATGATGGGTTTATTTTTATTAATAATAACTCCACAATTACTGAAGCTAATTTAGCTATGAGACAAATATTAAAGAAAAATGATTTAATTGGCAGGTCTTTTTTCGATTTTTTGGATGAAGAAAATGCAAAAATTGTAAATGAACAAATAAAATTGAGGGAGCAGAATCTACAAAGTTCCTATGAACTTAATTTTACGCAATCAGATGGAAATAAAATTATTTGTTTAGTAAGTGGCTCCCCTGCCTTTGATGAAAATGGGAATAGAATTGGATCTTTTGCCATGGTTTCAGATATTTCTAATTTGAAAAAAGCAGAAGAGGAAATTCGTAAATCACGCGATCAGCTTGAACTTAAAGTAAAAGAAAGAACTGCTGAATTATATGAAACTGTTGAAGAACTGCAAACAACTACTGATATTATTGAAGATTACAATAAACAATTAGAACAATTATCGATTGTGGCTAGTGAGATAGATAATGCCGTAATAATTATGGACGAATCTGGTAATTTTGAATGGGTAAATGAAGGATTCACTAAAATGTTTGGTAAATCATTAGGCCAAATCTCAAATAAAAATATAATTAATAGTAGTACATCTGAAGAAATTCGATCACTAATAGAAAGCTCGATAAAAGATAAAACCTCTGTTTCCTATGAGTTCATGAATAAGCAAAATGAAGAAGAAAAATGGATACAAACCACATTAACTCCAATAGCTGATGAAAATGGAAATATTAAAAAGCTTATTGCTATTGATAGTGATATTACAAAAATAAAAGAAAAGGAAGCTGAGATATTCAGGCAAAAAGAAGAAATTACAGCTCAGCGTGATGAAATTGAAATTCAAAGAGATTATGCACGTCGGCAGACAAAAGATATAAAAGACAGTATTCAATATGCCAGTAAAATACAAAACGCGGTGTTGCCACCTAATGATTATTTAAAAAGTATTTTACCCGAACATTTTATTCTATTCAAGCCTAGAGATATTGTAAGTGGAGACTTTTACTGGGCTACAAAAGTTGAGAATAAAATTATTGTGGCTGCAGCTGATTGTACCGGGCATGGTGTGCCAGGGGCATTTATGAGCCTTTTAGGAATTACCTTCTTAAATGAAATCGTTAGTAATAATAAATCAAATAATTCTGAGTTCAAAGCTAATATTATTCTTAATCACTTACGAAAAAATGTAAAGGATGCCCTTCGACAAAAATATGAAAGAAATAATTCAAAGGATGGTATGGATATTTCTTTATGTATTATTGATTATGATACCATGCTATTGCAATATTCAGGAGCCTATAATCCGGTTTATATCATTAGAAATAAAAATTTAACTGAAATTAAAGGAGACAGAATGCCCATTGGTGTTCATATTAAAGAAAAAGAATCTTTTACAAACCATAAATTCCAACTTCAAAAAAGTGATTCAATTTATATGTTTACTGATGGGTTTATTGATCAGTTTGGAGGAGAAAAAAATGGCAAATTCTTAGCAAAAAAATTTAAAAATTTATTATTCGATATTCAGGAATCATCAATGAAATCGCAGCATAACCTTCTTGAAATTGCTATTGAAAAATGGATGGGCTTACAAACACAGCTTGATGATATCCTTGTTATTGGATTAAAAATTTAATTCTTATAAATTTTTTGTAAAAGAAATTCATAGACTTTAAATATCCCAATTCCTAATATAATTCCAAGCATTGCCCCACCAACAATATCTCCTGGATAATGCACACCCAGGTAAATTCTACTATAAGAAACTATTATTGCCCACGTAATAATACCTAATGTAAAATATTTATTTTTAAATAGGAAAGATAAAAATAGGGCTAAGGAAAACGAATTTGAAGCATGAGAAGAAACAAATCCAAATTTTCCACCACAATGATTATTTACTAAATGTATAAGATCAGAAATCTGAGAATTTTGACATGGTCTTAATCGTTGAAAAATATCTTTAAATAAATGAACCGATAATTGATCACTTAGAGTAATTAAAATACCTACAGAAATTAAAGTTAAAACTGATTTCCATTTGTATTTATAA
>CAZBZX010000076.1:5081-13107 GCA_964496465.1 uncultured Bacteroidales bacterium | reverse complement strand
AAGGACGGGGCAAATAAAACTAAGATAATTTATATCGAACTCGCGTTAATTTAATAAAAACACAAATCTTAAGAATTTAAAATTTAATTAATTCCTTTTGCGCTTTATCGTAATCTTCAGGTATTCCTATATCTATAAAATAGTCTTCAGAAGGATATCCATATATGTTTAATTCATGAATATATTTTTCCATAAAATCTTTCTCAAATGAGGATTTTTCTTTTTGTATTTTACTTTGAATAGTATTTTTACTGCAAATGTAAATTCCACCATTTATATATCCTTCTTCAACATATTTTTTTTCATGAAAATCTATAATTTTATTTTTATTTAAAATTACAGTTCCATACCTGTCAAAATGTTTTAATTTTTTTAAAGCAATGGTTAATTCAGCATTATTTGAATAATGAAAATGATAAAAACTATTCAAATCAATATTGAAAAATGTATCCCCATTAATGATTAATGCGATATCATTTTTAAGATACTTCATTGCGTTAGTAATTCCACCACCTGTCCCAAGTGGTTCTTTTTCAATGGCGTATTCGATATGAATAGATTTGTATTTAGTATTGAAATAGTCGCTGATTATTTCATGTTTAAATCCAACCGAAAGAATGACATGATTGACTTTAAATTGGAGAAGGTAATTAAATAAATATTCAAGAAATGGTTTTTTATTAATGGGTGCCATTGGTTTTGGTATATCTTTTATTACACCCTGCAATCGGGTGCCAAAACCTCCTGCTAATATTATAGCCTCAGTTATCATTTAACTAAACAATTCTTTTTCAACAAGTTCGCTTAATATATGGCCAATTAACATATGCGCTTCCTGAACTCTTGGGGTATCATCAGAAGGAACATTAATTAAATATTTTACAATATTTTTCATTTTACCGCCAGAAGAGCCAGTAAACCCAACAGTTATCATTCCTTTTTTATTCGCGGTTTCAAGTGCTCTTACTACATTAACCGAATTGCCTGATGTTGATAATCCAATCAAAACATCATCTTTTTTCCCCATGCCATTTATATATCTAGAGTATATTTCATCATATGAATAATCGTTGGCAACAGCTGTTATATAGGATGAATTTACATGCAACGCTTCAGCAGCTAATGGTGGTCTGTCTAAATAAAACCTTCCGGATAATTCAGCTGCAATATGCTGAGCATCGGCCGCACTTCCGCCGTTTCCACACAATAATACTTTGCGGTTAATTTTAAAACAATGTACTATTTCATCTTTTACCTGCTGGATTGTTATCACTAATTGTTCATTTGTAAGTAACAAACTTTTTACATCGATTGATTTTTGAATAATTTCTTTGATCATTTTATATTGCATTAAATTGTCCAGGTTGTTAATCCATGATTTGTAAATTCGTACCGTTTTATATAGCCACCTAGCTTCGTGAGCTCATCAATAACTTTATGCCTATTGTTATCCGGACAATAAAAAAACATAAAACCTCCTCCACCAGCACCTGATATTTTACCACCAGTAGCTCCTGCATTCATGGCGGTATTATAAATATTTTCAATTTCAGGATTTGTTATCCCTTCAGCCATTTGCTTTTTATATTTCCATCCAAAATCAAGGATCTTTCCAATTTCTGATAAATTTCCACGTAGCAGAATCTCTTTCATTAAAATAGCTTGTTCTTTTATTTTATGCATGGCTTCAACAGATGAAGCCTTTTTGTTCATCACATTTTGCCTTTGCTTTTCAATAATTTCTGATGAAAGTCTTGAAGTTTTTGTATAATATAAAACCAGGTTATAGGCTAGTTCATTAAGGATTTCCTGTTTTATCCTAAGCGGATTTACAATCACTTTATCATTTTCGTAAAATTCCATAAAGTTAACACCGCCAAAAGTGGCAGCATATTGATCTTGTTTACCACCAGCCATATTTAGATCAATCCGTTCAATTTGATACGCTAAATAAGCCAGGTCATATTCTCCAAGAGGAAGCTTTTGCCATTCTGAAAAGGCTCCTAAAACTGCTGTTCCAAGAGTTGAAGATGTCCCTAACCCAGAACCAGGAGGGGCATCAACATAAGTTGAGAGCTCAAATGCCAACGGTTTTTTAATAAAATCTTTAATCACCCTGTTATACATTCCTTTAATTAAATCAAGCTTACCATCAATGGGAAGTTCGGTTGTGGCATTATATGTATATGTTTCGTCTTTATCAACGGCATGTAAAATAATTTTATTATCGTCTCGCGGTATTATTGTAGCATAAGCGTACATACTGATCGTAGCGTTTAAAATAGCACCTCCAAAAAGATCTGAAAATGGTGCTACATCTGATCCTCCTCCAGCTAATCCAAGTCGTAACGGGGCTTTGCTTCTGATTATCATTTTATTTTATTTGGTTCGATAGTTCAAAAATAACATTTAACATTTTATCCCACGAATATTTCTTTTTTTGTTCCATAATATTAGGTAAAAATTCAGTTTCTCTGGGATTCTCATAAAAATCGATAATGGAACTGGCAATTTCGTCAGGATCTTGATTTACCACATAACCAGCCTTTCTATGAGGGATTATTTCGGATAATCCTCCAACATTCGTTACCAATACAGGTTTGTTAAAATGATAGGCAATTTGTGTTACTCCACTTTGAGTAGCCGACTTATAGGGCTGAACAATTAGATCAACAGCATTAAAATAATCAGCTACATGTTCATCAGGAATAAAATCAGTTCGTAAAATAATTTTATTTTTTAAATTGTGTTTTTTAATAAGTTTTAAGTAAGGTTCAGAATCCTCATAAAATTCACCAGCTACTAAAAGTTTAACAGGCATCTTTTCTATAATTTTATTTGCCATGGCTTCAATGATTAAGTCAAGCCCTTTGTAATTTCTTATAAATCCAAAAAATAGCAAATAATGAAGATCCTTTGGTAAATCAAGTCTTGCTTTAGCAATATCTTTTGGCTCAATTTCCCCAAAATTATCATATAATGGATGTGGCGAGTATATTTTTGGTTTATTTGTAAAGATTTCAATTTCCTTAAAAACTGATTTAGACATAGCAATAAATGCATCAACTGGTTTTATAAAGTATTTTGTAAATGCTTTATCACCAGTCCTATGTTCATGTGGAATAATATTATCAATAATAGAGATAACTTTAGTGTGATTATTTTTTTTAATCATCCTTAGAATTGTACCAAAACAGGGTCCCATAAAAGGGATCCAGAATTTAACAATAACCAGGTCAGGTTTTTCCTTTTTTATTTTTCTTCCAACTTGTAACCAGTTAAACGGGTTTATAGAATTAATTGCTACTTTAATATTAATGTTGGCAGGAGGAGGCGATTCAGAATATTGAGATTTACCCGGAAAAAGAATGGAGGGGTATTGCAATTTAAAAGTATATAAAGTAACATCATCACCATTATTGATAAATTCTTTAGCCAAACGCTCATTATAAGTGGCCAAACCACCCCTTAACGGATATGCCGAACCAATAATTGCAATTTTTTTACTCACAGTTAATTTCTTTAGTCACCAAAAATACGAATCCAAATCAATATTTCAGGAAAATTTTACCTTAAGTTTTGTTAATACCAATTTATCAATTGGAAAAGTAAGTTCATCTTCTGATAAATTTTGAAGATTTGCCCAGCGAAAAGATTGATTTTCATTTTTTGATTTGTCAAAATCAAAAGGTTTATCTGATATTTTGAATTGTATTTTATCCTTAAATTTCACCAGGTAATATATGCTAATTAATTGGCTATTCTTAAAAAACATAGCCTTCTGGAAGAAATCGGTAGTATAAAAGTGTTCCAATATTTCTATTTCCTGTCCAAATTCTTCAATACATTCTCTTTTTATACAATCAATTGGGCCTTCGCCAAATTCCATTCCACCCCCTGGGAATTTTGTCATTTTTATATCTAATTGGTATTCATCGCTTAATAAGATTTTCTTTTTTCCAATGAATAAACCATAGACCCGTATGATATAATTCCAATCCAATTAAAAAATATTAATATTAATAGTATTAATCAACTAAATTCAAAACCAAGTATTGTAATATCATCAATTTGTTGATATTTATTATTATTGTATTGCATCCATTTATCTAAATTATACTCTATTTCTTCTCCTTGACTTGGTAATTTTAAAGTAGCAGTCTGGGCTAATAAAGCCCTAAATGGTTTATACTTGTATTTCATGCCATTTTCACCTCCAAATTGGTCTGGGAAACCATCAGAAAATAAATAACTTCTATCTCCCTTTTCCAGTTGAATTTCATGATTTGTAAATTTGTTAAGATTTGTATGTATTGCTACAGGCATTTTATCACCTTTTATAACTTCAACTATATTATCATGATCATTTAATTGCTTGTCAACTTCAAGTTGTCTTATACTTTTATTTTTAATTATATATAATGGATTATTTGCACCAGCCCAATAACACAGTTTTTTTTCTTTATTAATAGATGCTATACTAATGTCCATGCCATCTTTAGCCTCATTAGCTTGTCCCTTTTGCTTTAGCGCTTCAATTATTGAAGATCGAAGGTGATTTAATATTTCGGCTGCATTCGTAATTTTTTTCTTCTTTACTATTTCATCTAAATAGGATATACCCAACATTGACATAAAAGCACCTGGTACTCCATGGCCAGTGCAGTCGGCAACAGCAATTATTGTCCAGCTATTAACCGTGGTAATCCAATAAAAATCACCAGATACAACATGTTTTGGTCTATATAATAAAAAGTACTGTTTTAAACAACTTTTTAAAGTATCATCAGTAGGTAAAGCTGCTTTTTGAATACGTAATGCATAATCGATACTATCAGTTAAAGATTTATGAATTTTTTCAATTTGTTCTTTTTGTTCAGAAATTTCAATATTTGCTTTTTCAAGCTTATTATTCTTTTCACTTATTAAAACATTGGCAACTTTCTTTTGCCTATAACTTCTAAAAACTATAAAAGCCAATAAACCCATGAATATAAATCCACCAATAAAAGCATTTCTCTGAAGGTTTCTTTTTTTCATTTCAACATCCTTTTTTTCAATAAGGATTTTTTGTTTTTCAATTTCCTGTTGTTTTTTTTCAGATTCATATTTAGTTTCCATATCAGCCAATGCTCTCGTCTTTTCTTCATTAAACATACTATCTTGAGTTTCGATATATTGCTTAGCATATTTTAATGCATTTTTATAATCCCCAAGATTCTCGTATGCTTTATAAAGCCTATTACAAGCAGCTTTTATATTTGATACAGCTCCGATTTCTTCACTAATTTTATGAGCCTGAATTCCATACTTTACAGCTTCTTGCAATAATTTTTCCCTCTCAATACCTGTTGCAACTGAGGATTTATTAAGATATAAATATGAAAGATTTTCCAACGTATTTGATAACGATATTTTATCGTTAGTAGATTTATACATTTCCAATGATTTTTTTAAATAATCAAGGCTTAATGAATACTCTTTTGTTTCATTATAAACTATTCCAAGATTCATATAAGCATCGGCTATACTTTTACTATTGTTTAACTCGATGCTTAAATCAAGGAATTTTAAATAACATTCAATAGCCTTATTATACTGATTTTTATCTGCATATACGTTTCCTAAATTATTATTAATAGATCGAATAACATCTTTTTTCTCCAGTTGAATACTTATGTTTAATGCTTTATTCAGATATTCCAATGTTTTATCGTAATTTTTTTGTCTTTTATGAAGTACAGCTATATTATTATATACTCCAGCTAATCCATCTTTATATTCTAATTCTTCATAAATTCTTATTGTTTTTAAAAAAAATTCAATAGCTTTTTCATTGTTACCTTGAAAATGATAAACTATTGCAAAATTATTATATGCAGAAGCAAAATTCCTTTTCACATAATTACTATCTACTTCTTTATTATTTATATCGATTGATTGTAACGTATGTAATGCTTGGTTTAAAAATAAAATCGCAGTATCAAAATTGGCAAAATTGATTGCATAAATAAAACTTAATTGACTTAATGCATTGGCATGATATATTTTAAATTTATAATTTTTATTCAAATTATTTCTACTAATTCTAATAACTTTATTATACCAACTATCAGCTGAATCTGGATTTGTATTTTTATATTCATCAGCGATTTTTATATTAATTTCAATTTTTTGAATATCGGAATCAGCATTTTTTAAAAGTACTTTTAAACTGTCTATTTTGTTAATGGCGTAAATAGAATTTAGGCAAACTATAAATATGTATAACATTAAATAATACTTTTTCATACAATGCTATAGTTAAATTAAGTAAGAAATGTAATAATTAATATAAAAAGAAACAAAAAATAAAAATAATATTGCTATTTCAATAACTTTTGAAAGTCATCACCAGTAGGATTCTGGAACACTTTAAGCTCAAATTCACTAATAATTGCTAATATATGATCGAAAATATCAGCCTGAATTGATTCATAATTTGCCCACTTCTGATCGTTACTAAAAACATAAATTTGTATTGGTAACCCTGTTTCAGTTGGTTGTAAATGGCGAACCAAAAATGTCATATTATTATGAATTTTAGGATGTTGCTTTAAATATTCCTCTATATATTTTCTGAAAGTGCCGATATTGGTAATCCTGCGTCCGTTTACCAATGAAGAGTCATCTATATTATTTTTTCGATTATATTCATTCAATTCTTCCACTTTTTTCCCCAAGTAAGGCTTGATTAATTGAATTTTGTTAAGTTTTTCAAATAAGTTCTCATCAATAAATTTAATACTGCGCATATCAATATTTAGTGATCTTTTAATTCTTCTACCTCCAGATTCTTCCATTCCTTTCCAATTTTGGAATGATTCGTTCACCAAAGCATAAGTAGGAATTGTACTTACAGTTTTATCCCAATTTTGAACTTTAACTGTGTTTAATGTAATTTCAAATACGGTTCCATCTGCTTTTCTGCTAGGCATTTCAATCCAATCACCAATACCTACCATATTATTTGCCGATAGTTGTATGCTTGCTACAAATCCTAAAATAGTGTCTTTAAAAACAAGTAATAAAATGGCAGCTACGGCACCTAATCCAGTAATTAGTTTGGAAGGTGATTTATCTAGAAGTATTGAAAGTATTAAAATTATTGCAATAAAATAGAAAAAGATTTTCACAATTTGAATATACCCTTTAATGGATCGGTTTTTTGCCCAGGGTAACTTTTCGTAAATATCATTCAACGCATTTATAACTGAATCCAGTACCAGTAAACCAATGATGATCATATAAATAAAAGTTGCCGATTGAATGAAACCGACTACTTGGGAAGATTCTTTAAAAGCATATTTAATAAAAAAATAAACAATAATTGCCGGAGCTAAATGTGAAATCCGTGTTAAAACTTTTCTTTTCAATAATAAGTCATCCCAATCGGTTTTTGTTCTTTTAATAAATTTTGTAATAATTGAGACTAATAATTTTTTAGTTATTAAATAAGACAACCAGGCTAATAATATTATACCTAAAATAATTATAAGAATATTAAAAGTTGAGGCAATTTGTTTATTTAATCCAATCTGAATCCAATAGTTATATAGGTTTTCGAGTAAATCTTGCATTTATTTTTAGTATTTATTTTATTAAATATTTTTTTTATTAGCTCAAATAATTCAATTTAAAAGAACTAATTTATATACAAAGTTAATTAATATTATAATTTTGGGTTAAAAAGTAACTTAATTGGTACATGAAAGATTTTATAATAGCTAATGTTATTGTTTTTATTTCAATACAATTTACATTGAATTCACAACAAGTAATTTACAGCGAGTATTTCACTGACAGCACATTAAGAGTTGATTTTTATTTAGCAGGCAATAAAGATACATGTAAAATTTTCTGGCATGATTTAAAAAAAGAGGGAGATTGGGCGGGCAGAAAAAATTATTTATTAGATTCATTAAAGTATGGTGGATTTTTAGTTGAGGTGTTTGACTCAGTTTCTCAAAAACGAATTTTTTCGAAA
>CAZBZX010000076.1:0-5071 GCA_964496465.1 uncultured Bacteroidales bacterium | reverse complement strand
AGAATGGCAAACAACAGTAGAAGCTAAACATTTAAGTCGAAGCTTTGAACAGTCTGTATTAATTCCATTTCCAAAAAATAAGATTGAAATAAAAATATACCAACGCAATAGAAATAATGATTTTGTTTTTATCGGGAAAAGAGATATCGATCTTCAAAGAAATTACATTATGAGTGAGAGTAAGACTGGAATAAAATACTCAGATTATATTATAAATGGATCATTGGAAAAGAAAATTGATATTGTATTTCTTGCAGACGGCTACACTATTGAAGAAATGGGAAAATACAGGAAAGATGTGGATCGATTTTCAAATGTGCTTTTTTCAACTTCACCATATAAAGAAAATACAGATAAATTTAATATACGATTAGTCGAATCCGTATCGGAAGAAAGCGGAACAGATATTCCTATGGATAATGTTTGGAAAAATACAGCTTTAAAAACAACATACAATACTTTTGGAAGCGAGCGATATCTGACTACTTTAAGTAATTTTATTGTTAGAGATTATGCTGGAGTAGTTCCATACGATTATATTTATATTATTGTAAATTCATCAAAATATGGAGGAGGGGGAGTATATAACCATATAAATGTTGTGTCATCTGATGATAAATTTTCACCTTTCGTTTTTATTCATGAATTTGGCCATGGATTTGCTGGACTAGCTGACGAATATTATACCAGCTCTGTATCATATCAGGATTATTATAATCTAAATGTTGAACCGGTGCAACCCAATATTACCTCATTAATAAATTTTGAGAAAAAATGGAAAGATCTAATAGATAATGATATCCCAATACCAACGCCAGTTAATTCTGAAAACATAGATAAAATTGGAGTTTATGAAGGAGGCGGATACGTTTCGAAAGGGATATATAGGCCTTATATAGACTGTATGATGAAGAGCAAAACTGCTAAAGAATTTTGTCCGGTTTGCAAGAAAGCAATTAAATATGCAATTTTGATTAACTGTGACTGATGTTATATATCTGATGATTTAATATATAGGGTTTAAAAAAAAATTGAAAATTTATTTAAATTATAGGTAACCTTTTAGTAAAAATTGGAATTAATAAATAGAAAAGTGCATAGCTATACAACAAGTGACATTTTGGAAGGAATAAAGAAGCATGATTCAAACGTTCTTAATTTTATTTATAGAAAGTATTTTAATGAAATTCGGCAATATATAATTAAGAATAATGGAGGAGAAGACGATGCAAAGGATATATTTCAGGAAGGGATTATTGTATTGTACCGAAAAATAAAAGATGAAAAACTGAATTTAACATGCAGTGTAAACACATACTTTTATTCAATTTGTAGATATTTATGGTTAAAACAACTGAATAAACAAAAATTAGATTTAAGTGACGATTACAACATTGATGAGAATATTGAAATAGATGATGATTTTGAGTTGCTTGTTTTAGAGAATGAAAAATTTAAGTTATATCAGGAGCATTTTATAAAATTACCTGATGATTGTAAGAAATTATTGAAATTGTTTATTGAAAATTTATCAATTAAAGAAATTGCTCAACAAATGGATTTTACTGAAAATTATACTAAAAAGCGAAAATTTATGTGTAAAGAGTATTTAGTAAATAATGTTCAGAATGATCCAAAATATAAAGAATTATTATAATGAATAATTATACGGAAATAATAGAAAAGTTTATTAGCAACGAACTTGAAGGGGAAAAACTGGACTGGTTTCAGGATCAACTGAGAAATAATAAAGATTTTGTTGCACAATATATATTGCATATCGATATTAATGCTGCCATTAAGGAAGATGATATTATGCATTTAAGAAAAAGACTGGATGAAATTTATAATAGTTTTGTTCAAACTGAGCAGAAGGTTATAAAAATTTCGAGGATTAAACAATTTTCAGCTGCAGCTTTAATACTTGTTCTTATTGGAATAGCGGGATTAATTTTTATATTAAAAGACAAAAGCCTGAGTAATGAAGAATTATTTGCAGATTATTATTCTCCATATGAAACAATTATTAATGTTCGCTCAGCAGATAATGAAATAGAAAAATTAATCAGTGACGCATTTGAATTATATGAACAAAAAAAATATAAAGAGGCTTCAATTAAATTTGATGAAATTTTAACCCAGGATCCTGATAATACATTTATAAATTTTTATTCTGCAATTTCAGATTTAGAAATTGGCAATGTAAATGTTGCATCAAAAAAGTTTCAATCAATTATTAATGATAGGGATAATTTATTTGTTCAACAATCTGAATGGTATTTAAGTTTATGTCACATTAAGCAAAACCAAACAGATGAAGCAGTAAAAATTCTTAAACGAATTATTGAAAGAGAAGGATACTACAAAAAACAAGCAGAGAATTTATTAGCTGAAATCAGTTTTTAATTTCCTGTAAAATATCCATAACCCAGCCAATAAAGGGAGTAATAAGAGTAAATAGAAATTATGGCTTTTTTGAACAGGGGATGGATCACCAATACATACATATGCAGCCCAGAAAAATGGATGAGATTTTAAGGGATCAACACTTTTTAGATAGTCAAGTTTAGCTAATCTTAAAGCCTCAGGTTTATTTTTCCCCTTTGATAAATAGTTGTAAAAAGTAGTCATTATTTGCGAACTGGCTTTATCTTCTACTGACCATAATGTCATTACAACGCTTGGACAACCGGCATATGCAAATGCGTGAGCAATGCTCATTACACCTTCACCTTTTTCTACTTTTCCAAAACCGGTTTTACAAGCACTTAATACTATTAAATCTTTATTTGTTTTAAGGTTGTATATTTCGAAAGCATTTAAAAATCCATCATCAACGCTATCTTCATTAATAGTAAATGCCAATTTTGAGTAAAGCGGGTTATTTTCGTTAATTAAAGTATGCATTGCCAGGTGCAAAATACCAGAGTTGCTTAATGAATTCTTGAAGTTATTTTCCGAGGCTTCTTTATCCAGGTAAACCTTTGACCTGAAATATTTACTAATATTATTCACTTCTGTTTTAGCAAATGGGATCGGTATTAAAAATTCTCTTGTCTCACGTAATGCAAGGACTACTGAGTCAGTTATTGTACTAATATTATCATATGAAGGTGCAAAAGCAGCTAAGTTAACAGTAAGTGCTTTTTTTTGCTTATGCCTTTCAAATAAAAAATTTACAGAATAGGAATAACTAATATTATATTTTTTTATTAAATAATTCAGTTTTGAATAATCAGCCGATGCAGTAGCAACAATTTCATCATCATTGTTTATTAATAATTCAAATGGAAAGTAAGCTAATTCAGGATCAGGAACAATAGTTATGTTTTTAAAATTATTAATATTTTGAACAGGCTGAATTAAGTATTTATATAATAATTTGCTGTTTATAGTAAATTTATTAAAATACTCAATAGGATTCGTAATAAATGATTGAGAATATAGAATTGATTTTAAGGTATTAACGCTTGATAAAAATTCGGAATCAATTTCACTACTATAAATATTAAAATGCTGATTTGTTATTGCCAGAATATATAACTTATTATTTGCGATAGTATATTCTAAAATGAGATCATCATTTTTTAATTTGTTGTGAATATTTTTCAATGTTAATTGATTTGTTTTATATTTTAATGCATAATAATTGGGATATTTTTTCTCATAAAATTCTATTAACTCGTCTTTTTCTTTTTCTTTTTCAAATAATTCTTTCTGTATGCTTATTTTTTTATCTTTATTAAATGATTTATCACTGATTGATTCGTATTGAGATTTTAAATCAGATAATGCCAGGTTTATTTCTTTTTCTTTTTCAATTAAATCAGTTGGTATATTACTTGATAATTTTGCTTCACTTTCAATTATACAACTTTGTAATGCTGTGGCCCTGCATTTCTCAGTAAAGAAAAAAACTAAGTCACCATATTTAGGATCTTTATTTATTTTATATGCATTTACTGAAACATCTAAAGCTTCATGGAAGATTTCTGTCATTGTTTTAGAAAAAGTAACTTTATCTTGCAGATTGGAACAATATCTTTGTTTAAATTCAATCGATTTAATAGCTTTTAAATAATGATCAAGAGCTGATAATAAGAACTGAGTATCATTATTAACCTGATATTGCTTAAATAAGGCATTCCCTTTTTTATGGAGAAATAATTCAATATCAACAATTCCTTTAAATAAATCTAAAGAAGGAGTTTGAAAAAAGGAACAGGAATCTTGCTTTCTTAAAAGGGCATTTATAACTTTATTATAATTTAATATTGCCTCCATAAAATTTTCTTTATCATAATAGAAATCACCTAAGTATTCATTATGTTTATAATAATTATAACTTTCATTTCCAAAATGGTTTTTTAATATGGAATATCCTTTATCTAAAAGTTGAAGACCTGTTTTTTGATCACCTGTTTTTAATTTAAGGTTTCCATAATAGAGCAAGGTCCTGCCAATTTCAGAATAATTTTTACCATATGTTTTTTCAAAATTATGTATCGCAAGCAAATAATTCTCCTCAGAATTATCATAATCTTGAAGCATAAAATAATTTAATGCACAAAATTGGTAAAGAGGCCCAGTAGAGTAACTATTATATCTTTCCCGTATTTCAATTGCTTTTTTAAAATAATCAATTGCTTTGTTATAATCAATTTCGTAGTAATTATAAATTCTCCCTATGATGCTATATATATAGGATAAAAACAAAGTATCTTTAGAATTTGATACATTATGTATTAGTAAAGCCTGGTTTAAATAATTTAATGCTTTTTTATATTCATATAGATGGTAATAAAGAACTCCAATATTTCTATAAATACCGATTAATTTTTCATCTAATGGGCCATAGTTTTCACTAATTAAAATTTCTGCATTTTTACATAATTTTATTGCATCAAGGAATTTAAATTGTTCGCGAAGTACATACGATTTTAATAGCAATAGTGAAGCTTTCCTATAAGGAGAGAATTGCTGATAAATATTATTTAATGAATCAGATTTATTATAAAACTCTAATGCATTATTATATTCATTATTCATATAACAAACATTTCCTAACTGG
>CAZBZX010000075.1:0-13139 GCA_964496465.1 uncultured Bacteroidales bacterium | reverse complement strand
CTTTCAATCCAGCCATCAACAACAATGATAGATTCGCTATCTTGTTCTTCAAATATATCATTTTCTTTACAAGCAAAAATAAAAAGGATCAATATCAATAATCCAGCTAATTTCATTTTATTAAAATTTTATATTCCATGTTACTGATGGTAATATTGGAAATAATGATACAATTTTTGGACGTACTTCTAGGTATTTTTCTTTTTCACTTCCTTTTACTTCATAATATTCATAAAAGGGATTTTTACGATTATATAAATTATAAACAGAAAAATCCCAGGTTATTTCTTTATTATTTCTATGCTTTGTATACGAAACAGAAATATCCATTCGATGATATGCAGGCAAACGAAAAGAATTTATACCACTATAATAGTTTATTACATTCCCTTGTATTAAATATCTAAAAATCGGAATGGTATATGCATTTCCGGTTGCATATACAAAAATCCCTGAAAAGGTAAATTTTGTATTTAATTGGTAAGTGCTTACAATTGAAAAATCATGAGTCCTATCGTATTTAGCATAAAAGGGTTTTCCAAAATTAATTTCATTAAACTGCCTTACCGATTTAGACAATGTATAACCTAACCAGCCTGTTAGCTTTCCGTATTTCTTTTTTAAAAATACCTCCATTCCATATGATTCACCCTTTCCAAAAAATAATCTGTCTTCAATAGTAGTTGAATTATCATTAAAAATATTCCTGGTAAATTCTATTAAATTATTAAATTTCTTAAGGTATAATTCATAAGAAAATTCATAATTGTTTTGAAATATATTCTGATAATAACCAGCTGAGTATTGCGTTCCAACCTGTGGTTTAATTTCTTTTGTGCTTAATATCCAGATATCGGTGGGCAATGATACAGTTGAAATTGGTGAAATATGGATATATTGATAATTTTGAGTATAGGCCAATTTTATTGATGACATGCTATTGATTAAATAACGTAGCGATATTCTAGGCTCAAAGCCCTGATAATTTTTCATTTTTTCTCCTTTATCAATTATTACGCTATCAGAAACAGCTCCTTCAATGTTGCTCGTGTATTTTTCAAATGGGCCAACTTGAGTATAATTAGTATATCGAATACCTATATCAAATTTAAAATTTTGAATATCAAAATTATCACTTGCAAAAATGGCCGATTCATGACCAAAATATGAATTCTGGTCGCTAAAATTCACTGTTGTTTCATTAACAACGGCATATTCTTCACCTGGTTTTACTTTATGTTTTGTATATTCAGTTCCAAATACTAATAAATGCCCATTTGTCAATAATGTAAATTTATTTTTATAATTAATGTTTTGAATAAATGAGTTTAAGGTAAAGCTATAGCTTGTTTGGCTGCCATAGAAATTGAAAGCATACTCAGTAAAGCTTATGCTATTTTTCATATAAAAATTCTCATTAAAAACATGGTTCCATTTAATACTTCCTAATTTGTTTCCCCAATCAATTGTTGAATTGAAGCTGTATAATTTTCGCTCAAAATCATAGCTGTCATTTCCTGAATATCCCGTAATCGAAATATGGTTGTTGGGATTTATTTTGAAAGAAAGTTTACCATTTAAATCAGAGAAATAATATGTTGAAGTAGAAAAGAAATTTGAAGACTCTTCAAATTTATTTTTAAATGGTTTAAGCAATAAATCAATATATGTTCTTCTTGCTGCAAAATAAAATGATAATTTATCGTTGATAATAGGACCTTCTATCATTGTTTTTGAAGAAAGCAATCCTATTCCTGCATTTACATGTGGTTGGTTAAAATCACCATCTTTAGTATTTATTTCAATTACTGAAGCCAGACGTCCGCCATATTCGGCAGGCATTCCTGCTTTAACAAGTTTTAAATTATCAATAATATCTGAATTAAAAACTGAAAAAAATCCGAAAAGATGGGAAGGATTGTATGCATTTGCATCATCAAGTAAGAAAAGGTTTTGATCTGCACCACCTCCCCTGATATAAATTCCTGAAAATCCTTCTTTTGCACTCTGAACGCCAGGTGTTAATTGCAGGATTTTAACAGGATCTTTTTCGCCAAATACTGTCGGAATAGAATTAAACTCCTTCGCAGTAAGTTTAATTGATCCGATTTCAGCATTTTCAATATTTTTATTTTTTTCACCTGTGAAAGTTATCGATTCGATATTGTATGAAGTTTGAGATAAAGCAATGTTATAGGTAGATTTTTTTTTCAAATTCAAATATAAAGTGTCTGATTTATAGCCTACTAAAGAAAAAGTTATGATGTAATTTCCTGATTTTAGTTCTAAAATATAATATCCATTTTCATTTGTTACTGTTCCTTGTTTAAGATTTTGAACAATAACATTTACTCCAATTAACGGCTCATTTGTTTCCTTATCAGTAACTTCACCTTCAATTTTATAAACATTTTGACTTGAAAGTGAAAAGCAAATGAGAGAAAATAAAGCTAGTATGAATGATTTGTATTTCAGCATGAAACAATTGAGTTCTTTATTTGTCCGATTTCAAATTTAAAGGTTACAATAATTTATCCTTTGATAGATATTATAAATATATTGTAAAAATAGTTATATTCTATAATCAGGAGTGAAATAAAGAATTAAAAATATGAAGTGATCTAACATCGCCAAAACCGTCAATATGTATTTTATAGTATTCGATTATTTTCTCAAGAAATAAAATTTTAGTTTCATTTTTTAGAATTATATTTTCTTTTAAGGAACGTGTAGTAAACTTATTTAATATTTCGGAAAACTCCTTATTTAAATAGTGATTATGCGACGGAATATAATTTTTATATGAACCATCAATCATATCAAAATAGTTATCTTTAAAATTATTGTTTGGATAAAATCCCAGATACTTTGTTAAAGTAATTAGAAAATGGATATGAAAATTGCCAATATAATTCTCCTGTAATTCAAGAACCTGGATAGAATTGAAAATATAATTAAATATTTCTGTGCTGGCTGTTTCTTCTTTCAATGAATGGTATAAAATTTCTGCAATAAATATAGTGATAGAACCTTTGAAAACATCCGTAGAAATGGAATATAATATAGGTTCAATTTTTACTTCCTTTAGCGTTTGTAAATTACTTTTAGTTTTATGGTAGGCTTCAATTTCAATTAAAAATAATGGTTGAAAGAATGAACTTTTTATTTTCGAATTTTTACGTTTAGCCCCTTTTACTAAGAAAGATTGCCTTCCAAATTTTTCAGTATATAGATGTACAATTATACTGGTATCAGAATAATCAATTTTATGAAGTACAACAGCCTTTGATTTGTAAAGCATTTAGCTATTAGTTAATTACCAGAAGTTTAGTAATTTTTGTCTTATTCCCAAAGTCATCGGTACAGAAAATTAGATATATTCCTGTTTTCACCCTGTTTCCACTCATTGTTTTGCCATCCCAAATAGCTTGTCCACCAAGAGTTACTGTTTCATAAACGATATTACCGCTTATATCTGTTATTTTGACATTTGCATCTTCAATAAGCCCAGTTATAGTAATAGGTCCTTTATAATCTCCTCTAACAGGATTTGGATAGGCATATAAAAGATTCTTTTGCAGGGTTTCATCTGAGGCTGTACTTTTGAAAGACATTAATCCTTCGGATGTGCTAAAGAATACTTCACCCGTAGCTCCATCAATTTCAATATCAATAATATAGTCAGAGAGTAAAGGACTATTGGAAGTATTGAAGTGTTTTATTTGATTAATCCCATCAGCAGAGAATAAATAAACTCCGGAACTTTTTGTTCCAAACCATTTTCGATTGGCCCCGTCTACTTTTATGCAGGTAACTGTTTCGGTGAATAGTAAAGGATCACCTAAACCAGTCCCGTCATTTCTAGGTATAAGGATATCACTTGCATAAAAATTGGCACCTTTAAACACATTTTCTGCATTATAAAATACATATATTCCCATATCAGTTCCAACCCAAATATCTCCCTTTTTATCTTCTGCTAATGCAAAAACTTCTGAAGTAATTGTTTTATTATTCTCATCAAAAACTGAGAATTTGCTATATTGGTCATCATCAAGATCTTTTACAGTATTATTATCATTATATACCAATATTCCTTCTCCACGCAATAAGTTAATCCATTTATAATTATTTTTCGTATTAATTATTTCACCAACATAGATGTCAGTAACTTTTTCCACGGGTATTTCAAACCATTTTTTATCGTTAGTATATACGTCTAAAATACTACTGGATTTCATATTTGTCATCCATACATTTTTTTTATTATCCAAGGTTACCCCACCAATCCAATAGTAATTTTCTCCAGGAATCGCCGATTTTAAAGTGTGCGCTTCAGGATTTTTTAAGTTAAATTCATTGATAAGTGTATTGTTGTCAAATTCTAATAATCCGTAACCAAATGATGCAGCATATATGTGATCAGGATCAGAAGGATCGATTGTAAAATCAATAATATCTCTCGTAGTATAAGAAGTAATTGTCCTCCAAATATCATCTTTTAGATAATGAAATTGACCTGGTCTCCAAAGATTTTGATGCCTGTCAGTCATTCCTCCTCCAGAAACCCATAAATAACCATTTAAATATTTTAATTTATAGCAATTATTATTTATTGGCCCGTTGGGTTTATAATTTTTAAATTCATTGTTAGTTTTTGAGACTAAGCCAAAATTATGATCTGCAATCCACAAAGTCCCGCTGGCATCAATATAAATTTTATTTGACACAACATATCTGCTAAAGCCATAATCCGATATTGATGATTCAACAGATAAGTTATCATTTAGAAACATGATCTCATTATTTGTTGATATTGCTAAATGATTATCGATAGCATTTATTGAATTTATTACTTTGTTGGTAGTATAATATAATGAGATCCAGTTATCTTCCTGCTTGAAAACGATTATTGAATTTGAGGCATTTAAGTTTTGACCTATAAATAGTTTATTATCAAAAGCTTCAATTTGTTCAGTTTTAAAATTATATGTTTGATAGCCTGTATAACGAGACCAGTTCGAATAATCTACTAAATTATCCATTAATCTTCCATGAAACACACCTGAATCAGTCGCTGCAATTATTTCATTATTTATAATACAAACATCATTAATATTTAGGGTTTCATTATTTATTTGTATTTGATATGTATCTTTTATCTCGTTTTTTGTCAAATTATATACTACGATTCCAAAACCACACGAGATATATGCATATTGATTATGGATGTAAATGTTGTTAATAGTTTTATTCCCAATAATTATTTTATTTTTAATATAAGGATAGTTGAATATAGAATTATTTTGAATGATATCGATGTTACAATTTTCATAACCAATAATTAATAAATTGTATACTTGAGAACTTGCAATAGAATTTATTTTTAAATCAGAGAGCCCTTTAATTCTTGAAAGTTTTTCAATACTATTATCCAATTTATTAAAAATAAAAATCCCTGATTCGGTTGAACAATAAATTTTATTATTTAATTCAACAACCCCTTTTCCCCTATTATATGGAAGATGATCTCTCCATTCTCCAACTCCGATTTGGGAAAAAAGATTGAAAGTAATAAAGGAGATACAATATGTTATTGTTATTAACTTTTTCATTTTTAGAAATATTATATAACCTAATTAACTTTAAACCTTACTATTTATTATTAGAAATAAGAAAGTTTTTTAACTTGTTAAAAGCAATAGCCCTGTGACTTATTTTATTTTTCTCAACTAAGGGCATCTCAGCAAATGTTATATCATAACCTTCAGGTATAAAAATAGGATCATATCCAAATCCATTTACACCTATTAAATTTTCAGTAATTGTACCGTCTATTATTCCATCAAAAGTATAATATTTACCATTTAAAATTAAAGCGATTACAGTTTTAAATCTGGCTTTTCTGTCAATTTCTCCAGAAAGTTTTTTAAGCAATAATGAGATATTATTATCTGAGTTTTTATTTTTTCCGGCATATCTAGCAGAATTAACACCAGGTTCACCATTTAATGAAAAAACTTCTAATCCAGTATCATCAGCAAAACAATTTTTTTTTGTCATATTATATACAAATTCTGCTTTTTCAATCGCATTTCCTTCAATGGTATTTTGATTTTCAGGAATATCAACACCTTCCTCGATTTCATTTAAAGAAATTAAATTAAAAGCATTACCAAGAATATGTTGAATTTCAATTAATTTATTATGATTTTGCGTTGCAAAAACTAGTTCCATTTTCTGTTTAAATATGATTAAAATTCAATGATTGCTGATATTTTTTTTAAATATTTAATGTATATATGAAATTTTTTTTCTAATATTGGAGAAATACAGTAAAAATTGAGTTTCAAATATTAAAAAAAACGTAAGATTATTTCAAAAATACAAGTAAAAATTAGTATATTAAAAATTATTAATAGTTTTTAAAGTATACAATATTTCTAATTATTTGTTATTTTTACGTTTTTGATGATTTTAAGTAAACAAAAATATGGATAAGGAAAGAGAAATTATTCTTGTTCCGTGTGATTTTACAATTAACTCTGAAAATTCATTGCTTCATGCTATTCAGTTGGCAAAAGTCGCTGATAGTAAGGTAATGCTTACTCATTTTGTATATAAAGGATTATTTAGTAAAGAGCTTACAGAAGAAGAAAAAACAGTGATTCTTTCGAAGTTAAATACCCTTGCAAATGAAATTGAAAAAGAATATAATATAAAACCTGAAACTTTAGTTTATCAAGGAAAGATAGTTAAATCAATTAAAGATTTGATGATTGAGAAGAACATCAATCTTGTAATTATGGGGCAACACTATGAATTTGGAAAACATAAACTTGAAGTAGCAGAGTTAATTAATATATTCAAAATTTCGAGAATGAAAAATAATTCCCCAATTATTGCAATCAGTGGACCTCCTGCGCATGCTCGTTACGTTGAAATAGTTGTTCCAATAAATTATCAAAGAGAATTTAAAGAAACCTTAAGATGGGTAATGCATTTATCAAAATACTATAAATGCAATATTAATTTTATTAAACCATTCTACTCCGATCCAGAAAAGAAGAAGTTGATGGCAAATAATATGTATTTTACTAAAAAGATGCTTGATAATAATAATATTGTGTATGGTATAAAAACAGCAAAAAAACAGAAAAGTTATACTGAAGAAACATTCAAATTTGCCAGGGATATTGATGCCGATTTAATTGTAATTATGGGTGATAAATATAGAGATTATATTGCTGATAGGAAGTCTAAAAATGGACATGAAATTAGCAAAGTACCCATTATGTGCATAAAACCGATGCCGAAAAAATTTCAAAGTTTCTATTAATATACTTTCCATATACTTTCCATATACTTTTTTCAAAAATTATTAATCGAAAAATTGGTATAAATTCTTCACGTTTTATTAAAAAATTGTATATTGCTTTATAGTTTGTTTTATACAATGTAATATTGTATTTATGGAGGGAGTTTCTAGTACTATAGCTGTTCCGTATGATTTCTCAGAAAAATCTGAAATTGCTGTAATCCATGCATTACAAATTGCTAATGTTGTGAATAATGAATTATTACTCCTTTATTGTAATGAGGAAAGTGGATTATTTATAAGTAAATCAAAGATTTGTGAAAAAGAAGCTGAAATTAATTCGAAATTCGAATCCGTAATTGAAAATATTAAAGCGAAGCATAATTTTACTAACATAAAGTATGCTTTTAAAAGTGGAAAACCTAAATTTATTTTAAAAAGTATATTTGAAGAATATAATGTTGCTTTATTTGTAATGGGGTCATCTTATCATTCCGAAACATTTGAAACTAATCCTATCGAATTTGTAAATTTAATTAAAGATTTTAATACACCAGTTATATTTACAAAGCAACTCCCAATAAATCAATATTATAGAGAATTAGTAGTGCCAGTGGAATTTGATAAAAAGTATAAAGAAGAATTGAAATGGATTATTTTTTTAGCAAAATATTATAAATGCAATGTGAATTTAATAAGGGAGAATCCTGAGAATAAATATATTAAAAAGCACATTGAAAATAATGTATATTTTACCAAGAAAATGCTTGATGCTAATAAAATTATCTATGGATTAAAAATGGCGAGTTCGGAAATAAATTTTAAAGATTCTATTGATGATTTTGCACATAGTATTGAAGCTGATTTAATTATTATAATGTCGCACAAATTTAAAGATTATGCCTGCGATAAAAACAATAATCTTGACGAATCGGATGGGACATCGGTTATGGTAATTAATCCAAGAGCAGATTTAAAAAATTATCAGGGATTTTATTAATTTTTATTATTTTTAGTATCTTTTAATTTCACTAACTTGATTTTATATTAATATTTATGGATTGGGAAAATTTACCGTTTGCATATCAGAAAACAGACTATAATGTAAGGTGTTTATATAAAGATGATAAATGGGGTGAACTTGAAAAGCATTCATCTGAATATATTAATATTCATATGGCAGCTACATGTTTTCATTACGGGCAAGAAGCTTTTGAAGGACTGAAAGCATTTAAAGGCCCCGATGATAAGATAAGAATTTTTAGAGTGGATGAAAATGCAAAACGCATGATTGCTTCAGCAAAAGGAATTAAAATGGCTGAAGTTCCTGAGGAAAAATTTATTCAGGCTGTTATTGAGGTTGTTAAATTAAATACAAGGTTTATTCCTCCTTATAATTCTGGTGCTTCATTATATATTAGGCCTTTATTAATTGGTTATGGTCCTGAGGTTGGAGTTAAACCTTCAAATGAATATTTCTTTTTAGTTTTTGTGACACCTGTTGGACCATATTTCAAAGAAGGATTTAAACCTGTTGATGTTTGGATATGTTATGAATATGATCGTGCAGCTCCTTTAGGTACTGGTCATATAAAAGTTGGAGGTAATTATGCTGCAAGTCTCATCCCATCTGCAATTGCACATCAAAAAGGTTGTACAGCCGCCTTATATATTGATGCAAAAGAGAAGAAATATATTGATGAATGTGGGCCTGCAAATTTTTTTGGAATTAAAAATTACACCTATATAACACCTGAGTCAAAAAGTATATTGCCATCAATAACCAATAAAAGTCTTATGCAACTTGCTAAAGATATGGGTATGAAGATTGAGAGGAGACCAATTCCTATTGAGGAACTTGAAACTTTTGATGAAGTTGGACAATGCGGTACGGCAGCAGTAATTAGTCCGATAAATAAAATAATAGATGAAAAACAAAATCGGACTATTGAATATTGTAAAGATGGAAATGTTGGTCCAATTTCTACCAAACTTTATAACGAATTAAAAGCTATTCAATACGGAACTAAAGAAGATAAATATCATTGGATAACAATAATTGAGTAGAATTAAAATTCAACTGAAATTAAATAACCTCCAAATTTTCTGATATTTAACACTTTACCATCGTTAAAAATTAAATACTGACCTTTAATTCCTTTCAAAATCCCCGAAATTTCGTTTTGTTTATCAAAATTTAAACTGGATATTTTTTCAGGATATTCCAATACAGGATATTTTACTTGAAAAAGATCATATACTGGATAGATGTATTTTTTGAAATTATCAGAAATATAGCTAGCAATTTCTGTTTTATATTTTTTTAAGTCAATATCGTGATCATAGTCAAACGTTAAAAGTTTTTTCCAGTTTGTTTTGTCCGGGAGTGTGTTTTTTAACTCAACTTCAATTAATCCAGCTAAGTATCGATTAGGTGTTCTTGCAAGAATTATAGCCTGGGAGGCCCCTTGATCAAGCCACCTGGCTGGAATCTGTGTGTTTCTTGTAACACCTACTTTAATTCCACTGGTATTTGCCAGATAAACATATTGATCTATTAAACAATTATTTTTAGCAAATTTTAAGTCTCTGGCTATTCCTTCATGAGCCCTGCATAATTCAGGTCTAAGCACACAATTTTCTGTTTCAGGAGCACTAATAAAGCATGAATAACAAAATCCCTGAGCAAATGATTTTTTTGTTTCAACTCCACATTTTATACAATTAATTTTATTTAAATAAACAAAATTGATTTTTCTTCCAACTACTTCATTAAGTTCTATTTTATTTTTTCCAATAATAAAAGAGTAATAAGCTAAATTCTTTTTTACAGAAATAGCCATTTTCCTTATGTTTCCTTCAATTTTCATGGGAATTCTTTATCAAAAATATAAAATAAAATGAATATTAAATAAAAAAATAGTAATATGTATTGCATAGTACTAAAATTATTTTATATATTTGCAATGCATAGAATTATAAATTTAAATTGATATTATATAATTATATAGCTATCTGATAATTAATTATTTAAAAGTAAATAAATGAAAACAACAATTACGGTTAATTTAAGTGGAATGCTTTTTAATATTGAAGAAGAGGCATTTAAACTGTTAAAGAAATATCTGGATAGAATAACTGGATATTTTAAAGATCAAAATGAGGCAAAAGAAATATTAAATGACATTGAATCAAGAATTGCTGAATTACTAAGAGAGCGATTGTCAAAAACAAGAGAAGTTGTAACTATTGAAGATGTTGAATATATTATTTCAGTACTTGGTGAACCTGAAGAGATAGGTGCTGCCGGAGAGGAAGAAACAAATTCCAACAGTAATTCTTCAGCTAATTCATACAGTTCAAGAAGGATGTATCGTGATCCTGATAATAAAGTCCTAGGTGGAGTTTGCGGTGGTATTGGAGCTTATTTTCATGTAGATCCAGTAATTATAAGGGTAGTATTTGTATTAGCTTTTTTGGGTTTTGGATTTGGAATAGTGATATACATAATTTTATGGATAGTAATCCCTGAAGCAATAACTCCTTTACAAAAATGCGAGATGAGGGGAGACCCAATTAATTTATCAAATATTGCAGGAAATGTTAAAAATGAATTTAAGAATATGAAGAATAAAATGAATATTTAATTTGAAAAGACGAAAAATATGAATGCTGAAAATATATCTGCTCAGATGAGAAAAGGTGTTTTAGAGTATTGTATATTATCTATATTATCTAAAACAGATTGCTATGCTAGTGATATAATAAATAAATTAAAAAATGCTAAGATTATTGTTGTTGAAGGTACTTTATACCCACTTTTAACCCGACAAAAAAATTCAGGATTACTAGCATACAGGTGGGAAGAATCAACACAAGGTCCACCCCGTAAATATTACCAATTAACAGATAAAGGAAAAGAATATTTAGAAGAATTGGATCTTGCCTGGAAAAATTTAGTGAATACAGTTAACGAAATAACCCAATCAAAATAATAAAATGAAAGAAACTATTAAAGTAAATTTAAGTGGTGTAATTTTTTATATTGATGAAGATGGATATGAAAAATTAAAAAACTACCTCGATAAAATATCAAATCATTTTAAAGATAAAAATGAAGGTAAGGAAATTATAGATGATATAGAATCGAGAATTGCTGAACTTTTTAAGGATAAACTAAACAATTCAAAAAAAGTAATACCATTATCTGATGTAGATTCTATTATTACAGGAATGGGAGAACCTGAAGAAAGTATTAATGACTCAACAGACGAGCCCAATGAGGAAAGGACATATCAAAGAACTGAAAAGCGCTTATATCGTGATCCTGAAAATTCAATGTTAGGTGGTGTTGCTAGTGGACTAGCTTCTTATTTTAATATTGATACTGTTTGGCTGAGACTAGCTTTTGTATTTTTAATTATATTGAATGGTTTTGGATTACTTCTTTATATTGTTTTATGGGCTTTTGTTCCACCAGCCCGCACAACATCTGAGAGACTGGAAATGAAAGGAGAAAAAATTACAATTTCAAATATTGAAAAAACTGTAAAAGAAGAGTATGAAAAAGTAAAAGACAATTTTTCTAATATTAAAAATTCGAAAAGTTATAATAGGATTAACAATTTTTTTGAAGACTTTTTTAGAGCATTAGGTTTGTTTTTTAAGTTCCTTTTTAGATTTATTATTGGGGTTATTGGGATAGGAATCATTATTGCTGGTTTTGGTCTTTTAATTGCTTTTATTGCAGTTTTTTTTCTTAATGTATCCTTTATTCCTTTTAGCAATAGCGAGATACATAATTTCATTTCGTCTGAAATATTAGAGAGTTTATTTACTACTACAAGTTTTAGTTTTTTTCTTTTAGTTGCCTTTCTTACTTTTTCTATTCCATTAATTGCATTGATTTACGGTGGAATAAAACTGATATTCCGATTTAAAGTGAATGATAAATTACTAGGAAGATCAATTTTAATTCTTTGGATTTTAAGTGCATTAATTTTTACTTCGCAACTTATTATTGAAGGAAGAAATTTCAGGACTCACAGATCAATTATAGAATTAAAAGAAATTGAAAAAATTGATGGAAATACATTATACATATCAATAAATGAAATAGATATGAATATTAAAAATGCTATTAAATTAATTTGGTATGATGAAAATAGACTTTTTTATAATGAAGAAAAAGATCAGATTTTTGGTGCACCTTCATTAGATATTGAAAGAAGTTACAACGATAATTATCAGATCGAAATGAAAATTCAAGCTTTTGGTTCGAATTCTAAAGAGGCAAGAGAAAATGCAAGTAATGTTATTTACCACTGGGAATTATCAGATTCATTAATTGAAATGGATCCGTATTATTTTATTCCGGAAGGGGAAAAATGGTATATGGTAAAGATGAAAATTACAATAAAAGTGCCTAATGGTAAGTCGATATATTTAAATACTTCTTGCGAAAAGTATTTGTATGAGGTGGATAATCATGAGAAAATTTGGGAAGAAAATATGATTAATAAAAAATGGAAAATGGAAGATAAAGGTTTATCGCTAATTGAATAGTTGATTATTTGTGATTTAAAAAAGGCAGTGTTTTTTCTTATAAAGAATTAAATTAAAATTTGCACAACCATTTTTTTTTGTACTTTTGCACTGTTTTTAAAAAAGGTGATGACCCATGGTGTAACTGGCAACACATCTGATTTTGGTTCAGAAGAGTCTAGGTTCGAGCCCTAGTGGGTCAACAAAAAAATAGGGAGGTAATACCCAGAAGTGGTCGGAAGAAAATTCCGGCCACTTTTTTTAGGTTTTCCCGAAA
>CAZBZX010000074.1:0-13330 GCA_964496465.1 uncultured Bacteroidales bacterium | reverse complement strand
TTTTGAAAATCAAAATAATGTTTCGACGAAAATGATTTTATTTTTGATTTTGTTACTCCTCCATCAAAATACATGTAATAAACTGTTCCCGTGGTATCCGTACACACCATTCTTGGCTTATTGGTTTCATTATACGTATCTAAAATAAAATTGTTATTAATTGATTTAGGAAAATGTTCTTTCATTATTACTCTTGTTTCACCTCTTCTGTTAAGAATGTAAATTTTATATTTATCGGCAAATACAATGTAATCTTTATTATTTACCCTGAAATGCTGAAGGGTTGATGTTATATAATTATCCGATTTTAAGAAATTCCATCCGCTTATTAATCTCCCTTTTATATCGTAAGCATAAACTTTTTTATTTTCGCAGGCAATAAAAATCCTGTAATTTAAATTATTGTCATAGTCAAATAAACTCAGGCCATTTGTCGCTTTTTCTCTAAGTTTTATTGGATAATTTTCAACGGCATTTCCATTTCTATCAATTAAATAAATATAGTTTTTAGTGCTGAAAAGAAGTTGAAGTTTATTGTTTTTATAATAGTCAACCTGGTAAATATCGCTTGTAATTGGTTCAGCGATTTTTATTTTCCATAATATCCTGCCTGATTGATTAATTAAATAAATTTTATTATTTAGATCTTGTACAAATACTTCGTTTTTACCTGTATAATGATTTTTTACTAGCTGAGGCTTGAATTCTATTATTGTATCTAAACGACTTTGCCATATAGCTTTTGTTTTTTCTTTAACATGTGAAGTATATTTGCTATAAATGTTATAATATAGCATCTCATCTTCAGAACTAAATTGGAAAGATATCCCTTCAATTTTTTTAATCTCTTCAAAATTATTTTCGATCGCATTAAATAAATCAGTCGATAATACATTATTCAACAAGGATTTAGATTTTTGGGAATTAAAATAGAAATAATAGTTGTATTGGGTAGCTTTATATTCTGAAAAATCTTTATATGATAATTCATTCGAATACGTTTTTTTTAGCATATTAAAACGCATAAATTCTAATAATGACTTTTTATTATTACTGAATATTAAGTAGTTATCCATAAAAGAAAAATATTCTCCATCAATTTCTTTAAATAAATCTCCAAACATTAGTTCTGGAATTGATTTATCTGGTGATTTATAGTAATAAAAGCTATAATCATTATCAATGGTATATTTAAAAATATAATCATCTGATTTCTTTTTATGTATTTTTGCATGGATTTTTATTAATTCTATTAAATTTTCTTTCACTATTCCTGCACTTTTTGTTTTAATAATAGCTATTTTTCCTTTATCCTTATCCCCTTCAAAAAATAATCCTATTTCATTATCAAGAATGTTATTTGTTAGTTTTTCAATTGAAATGTCATAATTTTTATTGAAAACATTAACTTTTTGCAAATATTTTTTTGCATTTCCTGATATCTGAATATATTTTTTATAATCATTTATATATTTCTCATAATCTGTTATTCCACAAGAAAAAAACGCTGCAGAATAGGAAGGGATAATTTCTTCAATTGTTGATTTGGTTGGATTTTGATTTTTAAAAATATTAAGATAGTTATTTGATGAATCGTTTGATGAAGTAAACCCAGTCATTAAAATTCCATCTGATTTTATTGTTAGATCAAGCTCAGTCCAGTCTGCAAGATGTATTAAGTTCTGATTTAAATAATACCTTGAATTAATAATTGGATGAACAAACTTTGAAAAATTCTGATAGTTTATATAAATATTTGCATCGCTATTATTATTTGCAGTTTGTTTAACTTTTAAATAATTTCGATCAGAAAGAATGCTATTTTGTATTTTTGACTGCCGTATAGCTTGTTCAAGAAGGATTGAAGAGTAGCTTGCAATAAATAAATTATTTAAAACACAAAATGAAAAAATTTTATCGTTTTGAGCAAAATAATGTATTTTTTCGTTGCTGTAGGTTTTTGTAAGTAATTTTGCAGAAAAAGTCTCAGATATAAATTCATTCACACCTTTTTTATTCATAATTCCATTTAAACTTAAGTAAAATAACAACTGATTTTTATTATTACCAATGCTATGTATAGAAATAAAGGCAGGACTTTTTTTGAATATATTTTTAATTTTTTGTTGTTTAAGTATTAATGAATCAATTACTTTGATAGAATTATCTAATTTTTTAATTGCTTTAATTTTAGTTAAACCTTCCCAAAATTCACTATTGTCAGTTAAAGTTGTAATAAAGGATGAAACATCATATATCTCAATAATTATTGAAGCATCAGAAGGGATAGCCTTTTGGGCAACAAAATCAACATTATTTTTATTGGATAAAAGGATATAGATAATTATTGCTACCAGAATTAATACAGGTACAAGAAATGATAAAATTTTTTTCACCATAAATTAATTTATCATTTTAAATATCAACAAATGCATGATTTTTGCAGCATTAACAGCCAATTACAAATATAAACAGAATATTGGCTTAAATTAAATTATCAACTTCATATTCAATTTTTTTTTATGAACATACAAAATATCGTGATAAACAAATTATTTTTCATTATAGGATTCATATTTTATACAACTAATTTAATTTATCAGAAAGTCACAATATTAAATTCATCTACCGGATTACCCATTGAAAATGTTGCTGTATTTAATAATTCAATGAATATTTCTTCTTTATCAAATGAATTTGGAGAAGTTGATATTTCAGATTTTAATTATTTTAATACTTTAATTTTCTCGTATCTGTCTTTTGTACCATAAAAAATAGTATATTATATACTGGCGTTGTACAGTTTGCAATTCATAATATTTTTGATTTATATTATAAGCCTTTTGCATCAGCAGTGAGCGCTCCAGGAAGAAATTTAATTTTACAATAAAAGTAATAATTTGATTTAAAATATGTTTTTATTTAATTATCTTTATTATAAAGATTATAAAAATGAAGATTCCAGGATTAAGCCAGAATAATTCTAAGATCGAAACACTTAAAAATAAGATTTCATTCCTCGAAGGTAGATTAAAATCTCAGAATGAATTATTAAATTTTATATTAGGATACTCTTCTATTTGTTACATTATTACTGATTTTGAAGGCCAAATTAGGCAAATAAATTCTCAGTTTACTCAATTAACTGATTATGGACTGAATGAACTTCAGAATAAAAATATTTTAGATTTTATTTCTATTGATAAAAAAAAGCAAGTTAAACTAGAGGAACTGATTTCAAATAAATTAAATTCAAAAGAAATAAAATTTAAAAAGAAAAATAACGAATCAATTAATGGATATATATCTGGATTTAAAAAAGAGGATGATAATCATCAGGAAACAAAAGTTTATTTTGTTTTTGAACCTTTTAATTTTGCTCAAATATCTCAGACTGAACTTGAGTATGAGAGGAGCTTGCTTCAGGTTTTAATGGATAATATTCCGGATACTATCTATTTTAAAGATAAACATTCAAAGTTTACAAGAATTAATAAAGCTCAGGCAAAATTAATCGGTGTAGAAAAACCAGAAGAAGCAATTGGTAAAAATGATTTCGACTTTTTTACTAAAGAACATGCAGAAAATGCATATAATGATGAAAAGAAAATAATTAATACAGGCGAACCTATTATAAACAAAGAAGAAAAACTAATTTTTAATGATCGCCCTACGAAGTGGGTTTCAACATCTAAGGTTGGTATTAAAGATAATATTAGAGGAGAAATAGATCAAATTGTTGGTATAACCAGAGATATAACTGAAAAAAAGAATGCAGAAGAAAACCTAAAAATTGCTTTTCAAAAGGCAAAAGAAGCTGACAGGTTAAAATCAGCTTTTTTAGCAAATATGTCGCATGAAATAAGAACACCTTTAAATGCTATTCTAGGATTTGCAGGTTTACTAAATGATAAAAAGCTTTCAGATGAAAAGAGAAAAAAATTTATAAAGATTATTACAAGTAGTGGTAATATGTTACTTGATTTAATAAATGATATTATTGATATTGCTAAAATAGAAGCCGGTCAATTAAAGATACTTACAAAACCATTTGAATTAAATAGTTTCTTAAAAGAGATATTTTTAATATATGATGAACAAAGAAAACAAGACGACAAATTTAACTTTGAATTTAAATTGAATATTCCATTAGAAGAAGAAAAAATTATTGATACTGATTCCTCAAGACTAAGGCAAATTATTTCAAATTTAATTGGTAATGCTTTTAAATTTACACAAAAAGGTTTAATTGAATTTGGGTATAAGTTTGAAGCGGTAGCACAAGAATTTCAATTTTATGTAAAAGATACTGGTATTGGAATACCGGAAAACAAGATTAATTTAATTTTTGAAAGATTTGGCCAGATTATAGAAAATAAAGAATATGCTGATAAAGGAACTGGTTTGGGATTAGCTATTTCAAAAGGATTGGTGCAATTGTTAGGAGGAAAAATTTGGGTTGAAACAAAAATAAATAAAGGTTCAACTTTCTATTTCACACTTCCTACAAGCTTTTCAACTGTTGATTTAGACAGATCGAAGAATTTTGATATAAATGTGAACAAGATTGATTGGAGTCAAAAAAGATTACTGATTGTTGAGGATGATATAAATAGCGCTGATTATTTAATGGAAGTACTTTATAAAACAAATTTAAATATTGAACATATAGATAATGGTAAAGGAGCATTAAAGAAATTAAAAAATGAGAATTTTAATATTGTTCTATTAGATATAAAATTAAATGATATTGACGGTTATGAAGTATTTAGGCAATTAAGAAAATTGAATAAAGATATTCCAGTTATTGCTCAAACAGCCTATGCAATGAATGAAGAGGAAGAGAAAACTTTGAATTTTGGATTTAATGGTTATCTATCTAAACCATTGCAGATAAAAGAATTATTAATCATGCTAAATAAATTTTTATAATTTTATATATTTTATTGAAACATTTGTAATAAAATTGCAGAATAAGTTATTAATCAATTAAAAATTAAATTTCACATAAGTTTTTGGTTAGTTAATCAAAATTAATATATTAGTAGTGTAATTTTAAAGAATGTTTATATCAGTTAAAAACAGTAAGAGATATAAAGAAAATGGAATCGTTGAGAATTGAAAGTACGAATTTAACTCCAGATGTGGACTTTGATCCGATAAAAGGCAGGTTTGAGATTACGGGATATTCCCGACCAGAAGATGTTAGAGAATTTTATAAACCAATAATTGGATGGTTAGCTGATTATTTTTTAGCCATTGAAAAAGGTTCTTTAGACTCTGACCTGAAGAAGAGTCATTTATTATTTGTATTAAAATTCACTTACTTTAATTCAGCATCAACTAAATTTATTAGTGATTTACTTTTTCAAATAGTAAAATTTAAAAGGTTAGGTATCGAAATAGATATAGACTGGTATTACGAAGAATACGATGAAGACATGCGTGAAGTGGGAGAAGATTTAGCAGATATGGTTAACTATTCTTTTAACTTCTACTCATTTAGAAAAGAAGAAGACGAAGATTAAATAGTAATTATATAATTTAATTAAAAAGGCTGTTTTTTATAATAATTTACAGCTTTTTTTGTTTGAAAAGGGAATTAAATAAGGGCTGCATTACAGCCCTTATACCTAAACCTATAACTAAAACTTAAAGACATTTTTTAATTGTAAGCACTTTCTCCATGCTCATAAACATCAAGGCCTTCTTCTTCAATTCGTTTAGAAACTCTTAATCCATTTGTAGCTTTTAGCAACTTAAATAAAATAAAAGCTGATACCATAACCCAACCAAAAACTGCTATTACTCCGACTAATTGAATACCTAATTGTTTAAATCCACCTCCATATAATAAACCACCATTTGTTGCAAAAACTCCTACCATTATGGTTCCAAATGCTCCACAAATTCCATGAACAGATACTGCTCCTACTGGATCATCTATTTTTAAAATTTTTTCTACAAATTCAACAGAGAATACAAGCAATACACCAGCCATTGCTCCAATAAGTGCTGCCCCTTCTGGTGATACGACTGCACAACCTGCAGTTATTGCAACTAATCCAGCTAAAGCACCGTTGAGAGATAATCCTAATCCCGGTCTTTTGTATCTTTTCCAGGCAACAAACATCGCTGAAACAGCACCAGCTGCTGCTGCGAGGTTAGTTGTTACAAAAACATGAGCAATAGCAATTGCATTATCTGTGCCCGCTGCAGCTAATTGTGAACCTGGATTAAACCCAAACCAACCTAACCATAATATGAATACACCTAAAGTTCCTAAAGTTAAATTATGTCCTGGAATAGCCTTTGGTGTACCATTTACGAACTTTCCAATACGAGGCCCTAATGTTGCAGCGCCAACTAGAGCAGCCCATCCACCAACAGAGTGAACAACTGTTGAACCTGCAAAATCTATAAATCCTAAGTTAGCTAACCATCCACCACCCCAGATCCAGTGTCCAGATATTGGATAAATTATTAATGTGATGATTACTGTGTATACTAAATATGCATTAAATTTTGTACGTTCGGCCATTGCTCCTGATACAATTGTTGCAGCTGTTGCAGCAAAAACTGTTTGAAAAATAAGCTTCGTTAATAAAGGTAATCCATCAACCGAATCAGCACTTGTAAAAAAAGATGGTAATCCTATTAATCCAACAATATCATCACCAAACATTAAAGAAAATCCTATTATCCAAAATATTAATGAACCAAGCGAAAAATCCATTAAATTTTTCATTAATATATTGGCTGTATTTTTTGAGCGTGTAAAACCTGCTTCAACTAAGGCAAATCCAGCTTGCATCCAAAAAACAAGGCCAGCTGTTAGTAAAACCCATACGTTATCCAGCGACATACCCATGTCAGCCACTGTTGTACCTATATTTGTTAATGTTTCTTCCATGATTTTTAAGTATTAAATTCAATTATTAATTTATTTCTCCTCTTCTTTAATATAAAGAGTCTCATCTCCTTGCTCTCCAGTTCTTATTCGATATGAATTAGATACATCGGATACAAAAATTTTACCATCGCCAATTTCTCCAGTGTAAGCAGATTTTAATATGGCATCGACAGTTTTATCCAGGTTTTGATCCCTGACAATTATCGATAACAAAGTTCTCTCAATCGTGCTGGTATCATAGGCAATACCTCGATAAACCCGGCTTTGTATGGATTTACCAACACCTCGTACATCCCAAAATGAGAAGAAGTCTATTCCAGCAGCTCCAAGAGCATCTTTAACTTCTTCATATTTTGTTTTTCTAATTATTGCTTCAATTTTTTTCATGTTTTAAATATTTAATGAGTTATAATAATTCCTTTAAATGCATATTATTTATTAGAATGAAATACCCACAGTTATAAAAAATCCCCCGGTGCTGGGATTAAGAACTACAGATCCACTTACTGGCAATGAGAAATCTTCAGTAATTTTTATTTCTTTTGAAGTTCCCAGGCTTAAATTACAAATCATAAAATTTTCATCACTTGTATATTGTCCTTCACCAAGACCTACTGCTAAGTCGATAGCTCCTAAAGTATATCCGGCTTCTAAATATATATCCCCGTCACTAAATCCGGGGTAAAACATATAAGCACCCAAAATACTAAAATCACCAATTCCATAGCTAAGCGCTGGCTCAATGTACTGCGTTGAGTCTACTGTCAACCAATCGCCACCAAAATAATAATCAGTTACAGCGATTCCTAAATCACCAATACTATATGAAACATATAAATCCATTTCAAGAGCTTCATCGATTGAACTGTTAACCGACCCCCATGCACCGATTGATAAATTTCCTTTTGTAAAATCAACATAAGGTTGAAAAGCAGGGCCTGATCCGAATTTGGCACCACGCCATATGTAACTGCTGTAGATATCAACGCCAGTACTAAATGGGGATTCTTCCTGTGCGCTGATACTTGAAGTCGCAATTATTGCAACAATTGGTAATAATGTAATCGTCTTTTTCATAGCTTTTAATTTTAGTTTAACAATTTTTTACGATGTAAAACTATAAATATTATTTTTAACCCCAAAAAAAATAACACAAAAATTATAAAAAATATAAAAATAATTAAAATACCCTCATAAAAAAAGTAGCGAATATAAAAAATTTAATAAAATAATAAAATATACATATAAATTATGGAGTATAATTACATTTATTATGAAAATGGTTATAAATATTAAATAAAAATTTAATATTACTGTTAAATAATATCATAAATGGTTTAAAAAACGATAAATTATAACAAATTTTGATCAAAATATTATTAAGAGGAGTGATTAAGCTATGTGAAATTAAATGATAGGGTTTAAGTTGGTATATTGTTTTTATTCTATATATTAAATAGGTATAAGATTTTGATAATATTTATTTAATTTGAAATTTGATTTTATTATTTGCAAAATATTTTTACATTTGTAGCTTAAATTTTGAAAGATGAAAATTTTATATACCATAATTAGTTTAATTTTATTATTAGGACTTATTATCAAGACCTAACAGAGAGTGGTATATACATTTTAAAAATATAAAGAGCCATTCTCAAAAGCAGAGAGTGGCTCTTTTAGTTTATATAAATTAATAATTAAAATTAATCGCCATGAGTGAAAAATTGTACGTATTTGACACCACCTTGCGTGATGGAGAACAGGTTCCTGGATGCCAGCTAAACACAGTTGAGAAAATTGAAGTTGCAAAGGCATTGGAATTACTCGGTGTAGATATTATCGAAGCAGGTTTTCCGATTTCTAGTCCAGGTGATTTCAAATCAATTGTTGAGATTTCGAAAGCTGTAAAAGACCCTGTTATATGTGCATTAACCAGGGCAGTTGAAAAAGATATTGATGTTGCAGCTGAATCTTTACAAAAAGCTAAACGAAGTAGAATTCATACAGGTATCGGTACATCTTATTATCATATTACATATAAACTAAAATCAAATCAGGAAGAAATAATTGAACGAGCAGTTAAGGCAGTTAAATATGCAAAAAAATATGTTGAAGATGTGGAATTTTATGCTGAAGACGCTGGTAGAACAGAGAATGAATATCTAGCCAAAGTAGTTGAAGCAGTAATTAATGCAGGAGCTACAGTAGTCAATATACCAGACACAACCGGTTATTGTTTGCCTGAAGAATTTGGTGCAAAAATTAGATTTTTGAAAGAAAATGTCAAAAATGTTGATAAAGCAATACTATCAACACATTGCCATAATGATTTAGGAATGGCAACTGCTAATACTATATCTGGCGTATTAAATGGAGCCCGGCAAGTTGAGGTAACTATAAATGGCATTGGAGAACGAGCTGGAAATACATCACTTGAGGAGGTTGCAATGATTATTCAAAGCCGGCAGAAAAATATTAATGTAAGTACTGGAATAAATTCAAAGAAGATTATGGCCACAAGTCGCTTGGTAAGCCGGTTGATGAGTATGCCGGTTCAGGCAAACAAAGCCATTGTTGGCAGGAATGCTTTTGCACATTCTTCAGGAATTCATCAGGATGGAGTATTGAAGCATCGTGAAAATTATGAAATTATTGATCCTAAAGATGTTGGAATTTTCGAATCATCTATTGTGCTTACAGCCAGAAGTGGCAGGGCCGCTTTGAACCATCATTTGGAACGACTTGGATATAAACTTGAGCAAGAAGAATTGGATTCAATCTATCAGAAGTTTTTAAATCTGGCAGATAAAAAGAAAAATATTGGTGATGAAGACCTTCATATTTTGGCTGGACAGGCAAAAATTAAGGAGAGAAGCATGAAATTGCACAGTGTACAGGTAATTTGCGGAAGTTCTACCATACCTGTTGCTACGGTGCAAATAAATATGAATGGAGAAATAGTTACATCTACTTCCGAAGGAAATGGACCGGTTGATGCCGCCTATAATGCAGTGAAAAATATTATTAAGAGAAAGGTGAGGGTAGAAGAGTTCTTAGTACAGGCAATTACAAATGGAAGCGATGATATTGGTAAAGTGCATGTGCAAATTGAGAATAAAGGAAAAATATATTATGGATTTTCTGGAAATACTGATATTATAACAGCTTCAACAGAAGCTTTTATAGATGCTCTTTCAAAAATAATTTAAAAATCAATTTCTGATATATAATAATTAAATGTATAACTTTTAAAATTTAAATAAATTGGCAGGAAAAACATTATTCGATAAGGTTTGGGATAGTCATGTAGTTGAACATATAAAAGATGGTCCCGATGTGTTGTACATAGATAAACATCTTGTGCATGAAGTTACAAGTCCGGTTGCATTCCTCGGACTAGATTCAAGAGGAGTTAAAGTTTTCAGACCGAAAAATACAGTTGCGACACCTGATCATAACGTCCCAACAATTAATCAGCATTTACCTATTCAGGATGTATTATCAAGAATGCAGGTTGAGAAACTAACAGAAAATTGCGAAAAACATGGTATTACTTTATATGGTTTGAACCATCCATACCAGGGAGTTGTTCATATAATTGGCCCGGAGCTGGGTTTAACACAACCCAGCATGACAATAGTATGTGGTGATAGTCATACCGCCACTCACGGAGCATTTGGTAGTGTTGCATTTGGAATTGGAACCAGCGAAATAGAAATGGTGCTTGCATCACAATGCATTATGCAACCTAAACCCAAGCGCATGAGAATAACCATAAATGGTGAGTTGAAAGAAGGAGTAACTGCAAAAGATGTTATATTATATATAATTGCACAAATTTCAACTTCAGGCGGAACAGGTTATTTTATTGAATATGCAGGTTCAGTTTTTGAAAACCTATCGATGGAAGGAAGAATGACTGTTTGTAATATGAGCATTGAATGTGGAGCAAGGGGCGGTATTATTGCGCCAGATAACACTACATTTAATTATATAAAAGGAAGGGAATTTGCTCCAAAAGGGGAAGATTTTGATAAAGCAGTTCAAAAATGGAAAGCGCTAAAAACTGATGATGATGCAGTTTTTGATAAAGAATTAAAATATGATGCCTCAGATATTGAACCAATGATAACATATGGTACTAATCCAGGCATGGGGATGAAAATTAATGATAACATTCCTGATGGCAATTCATTTTCGGAAAGTGAAAAAGCATCATTTAAAAAGTCTTTAAAATATATGAATGTTGAAGCAGGTTCAAAAATGATTGGTAAACCAGTTGATTATGTTTTTCTTGGTAGTTGTACAAATGGAAGAATTGAAGATTTCAGGGAGTTCTCAAATTTCGTAAAAGGAAAGAAAAAGGCTGATAATATTATTGTATGGTTGGTTCCTGGTTCGAAACAAGTGGAAAAACAAATAATTAATGAAGGATTGAAAGAAGTTTTAGAAGAGGCTGGATTTGAACTTCGTCAACCTGGATGTTCGGCTTGTTTAGCAATGAACGATGATAAAGTTCCTGAAGGAAAATATGCAGTTGCAACAACAAACAGGAATTTTGAAGGAAGACAAGGCCCGGGATCAAGAACTTTTTTAGCTAGTCCTTTGACTGCCGCCGCTGTTGCTGTTGCTGGGAAAGTTGTTGACCCTAGAGACTATTTATAATCGATTATTTTTTATTGATAATTTTATATTTCAATTCAATAGCAAATATCATTTCAAATCAAAAATCAAAAATTTAAATTAAAAATTAAAAGATGCCAATAGATAAATTTAAAACAATAGAATCAAGCTGTGTTCCAATGCCAATTGAGAATGTGGATACAGATCAAATAATCCCTGCGCGATTTCTTAAAGCAACCAGCCGTAAAGGATTTGGCGATAATTTGTTTCGTGACTGGAGATATAACAAGGAAGGAAAACCTGTTGAAGATTTTGTGTTAAATAATCCTTCTTATTCTGGAACAGTATTAGTGGGGGGTAAGAATTTCGGAAGTGGATCAAGCCGTGAACATGCTGCATGGGCCATTTACGATCATGGATTTAAAGTTGTTGTTTCCAGTTTTTTTGCTGATATTTTTAAAAACAATGCCTTAAATAATGGACTACTTCCTGTTCAGGTTTCAGAAAAGTTTTTAGCTTCTCTTTTTACATCAATTGAAAAAGACCCAAAAGCTAAGGTTAAAGTTGATCTAGAAAATCAGGAAATAACAAATTTATCAACAGGGGAAAAAGATTCTTTCGAAATTTCAGTATATAAAAAGCAATGTTTAATAAATGGTTATGATGACATTGACTTTTTATTAAGCATAAAAAGTAAAATTGAAGAATTTGAAGTAAACCGAAAATAAACGAATATGAAAATCGAAATAATGGATACAAGTTTAAGAGATGGTGAACAAACCACCGGAGTCTCTTATACTGAAACCGAAAAATTAAGCATAGCAAAAGTATTGCTGGAGGATGTTAAGGTTGATCGTATTGAAATTGCTTCAGCAAGAGTTTCAGAAGGTGAATATAAATCAGTGCAAGCAATTATTAACTGGGCAAAGAAGGCAAAACGTATCAACCAAATCGAAGTATTAGGTTTTGTTGACGATATGGAGTCCTTGAATTGGATGGATAAGGCAGGAGCAAAGGTTATTAATTTACTTTGCAAAGGTTCGGAAAAGCATTGCCGTGAACAATTGAGAAATACACCTGAACAGCATATTGCGAATATTAAAAAATCAATTGCAAATGCTAATAAAATTGGCATTACGGTTAACGTTTACCTGGAAGACTGGTCAAATGGAATGAAAAATTCAAAAGACTACGTTTATTTTTTCGTTGATTCATTAAAGGATGAAAAGATTAAACGATTTATGCTTCCAGATACATTAGGCGTATTAAATCCAGATGAGACATATGAATTTTGCAAGGATTTAGTTGATAGGTATCCAAAATTGCATTTTGATTTTCATCCACATAATGATTATGACATGGCAGCCGGTAATATTTATCGTGCCATAAAAGCAGGAGTAAATGGTTTACATACTACAGTAAATGGTTTAGGAGAAAGGGCAGGAAACGTTCCCTTATCTAGCGTGATAGCCATTATTAATGACCATTCTGATGTTGAAACCGGAGTTGTTGAATCTAAACTGAATATTGTCAGCAGATTAGTTGAATCTTTTTCCGGAATTAGAATTCCAGTAAATAAACCTATTATTGGAGATCATGTTTTTACCCAGGTTAGTGGAATTCATGCCGATGGAGATTCAAAAAGTCAATTGTATTTTAATGATCTCTTACCTGAAAGATTTGGCCGAGTGCGTGAATATGCCTTAGGAAAAATGTCAGGAAAGGCAAGTATAAAGAATAATTTGGAAGAGATGGGAATTGAGCTTACTATTGAGGAAATGAAAAAAGTAACTC
>CAZBZX010000073.1:3928-13414 GCA_964496465.1 uncultured Bacteroidales bacterium | reverse complement strand
AGGATAAGAATGATAAAATGAAGCTGTTTAAATTGAGGAAATGTATTATTTAAAATGTAAAAACCTATTATAAAGATAATTATAGAAATTAAGCTTAAGAAAAGGATAAATTTATTAAGTGGGTTTTTCATTATTAATTTTTAATAACATCTTTAATTGCAATGTAAATGGCTAATGAAACAGAAAGGATTGATAAAACAACTGTAAATACTGGGAAACTAATATTTAACCATTTATCGAGTTTTATACCGCCAAATACACCTAAGAAGATTATGGCCATCATCTGAAAAGCAATAGTAGAATATTTGGCGTAACTACTTAGCGCTTTTTTCTGATTGTGGTGGTTTTTGTTCTGGTTTTTGTTCTGGCTTGATTTCATTATTATCTGTTGACATATCACATCTTCCAGTAAATGTTGCTCCAGGTTCAATGGCAAGTTTATCTGTTACTATATCGCCATTTATTGAAGATGTTCTTTTAAGCGCTAAAAGTTCATCAACAATAATTTTCCCATTCAATTCACCTTCGATATCAGAGTTCTTGCATTTTATTTCACCTTTTATTTTACCTGTTTCACCAACTACAACTTTACCTGCGGTAGTGAGATTTCCTTCTAATGATCCATCAATTCTAATATCACTATTTGTTTTAATATTTCCTTTGATATCTGTACCATATGATATTCGGTTCACATTATTCGGTTCTACTTCTGGTAATTTTCCCATAATAAAAATATTTTGGTTTATTTAGGTAACAAATTTATATAAATTTTTTTCTTTTATTTCAGTTTAATTTTCAACAAACAATTTTAATAAGGTTTATATTATTTAAAATAGTATTTTATTTTGTATTGTAACCCCACTTTAAATAAACTGATCCCCATGTAAATCCACCGCCGAAAGCAGCTAGTATTAATTTATCACCTTTATTCAGCTTTTTTTCCCACTCCCATAAGCATAGTGGAATAGTAGCAGCAGTGGTGTTTCCATATTTTTCAATATTAATCATAACTTTCTCTGGTGGAAGGTTCATTCTTCGGGCAGTTGCATCTATTATTCTAAGATTAGCCTGATGTGGAACAAGCCAGGCAATATCATCAGAAGTTAAATTGTTTTTTTTCATTATTTCAACTGACACATCCGCCATTTTTGATACGGCAGCTTTAAAAACGGGTTGCCCGTCCTGATATAAAAAGTGCTCCCCATTATCAATAGTTTCATGTGATGAAGGATATTGCGACCCACCAGCTTTTAAATATAAATAATTACGTCCAACGCCATCGGTTCCAAAAATATGATCTGCTACTCCTATATCTTCTGTTGTAGGTTCTAATAAAGTGGCCGTTGCTGCATCACCAAATAAAACACAAGTTGTTCTATTGGTATAATCTGTTATGCACGACATTTTATCCGCACCTATTAATATTACTTTTTTGTAGTCGCCAGATTCAATATACTTAGCTGCTGTAATCAAAGCAAAAATATAACCTGAACATGCAGCATTTAAATCAAAACTAAAGGCATTTTTTATTCCGGCTAAATCGCTTACAATATTAGCAGTAGCTGGAAAAGCCATATCCCCACTTATGGTTGCACAAATAACAAAATCCACCTCATCAGGTGAAGTATTGGTTTTTATTAATAAATTTTTAACGGCTTCAGCTGCCATGTATGATGTACCAATGCCCTCACCTTTTAATATTCTTCTCTCTTTAATACCTACCCTTGACATAATCCATTCATCAGAGGTATCAACCATTGTGCTTAGTTCGTGATTATTTAATACATATTCTGGTAAGTAAGCTTCAATACCGGTAATTGTTGCACGAATATTTCCCATTAGTTAAATGCTTCTTTTAGTTTTTCTGATAAGTTTGCTTCTATTTCCTTTTTTGTTTGAAGTATCATATTTTTAATTGCCTCTGGTCCAGAAATACCATGCCCTATTGTAACAATTTTGTTAATACCGAGTACAGGTATTCCACCATAAAATTCAAAATTTAATCTTTCAACAAAGTCATCTTCAATTTTTCTCTTTTTTAATATTTTGTAAAAGGCCTCGGCTTCCTTTAGTATAATATTCCCAACAAATCCATCACATACAATTACATCAATATTATCATTAAAAATATCATTTCCTTCAATATTTCCGATAAAATTAAAATCGGCACTATCCTTCATTAATTCATATGCATTTTTTATAAGTAAATTTCCTTTTCCTTCTTCAGTTCCAATATTCAACAGCCCAACCTTTGGATTATCTAATTTAAAAACGTTTTTAGCATATACCGAACCTAAAATACCGTATTGATATAAAACATCTGGTCTGCAATCCGGATTTATACCTACATCAATTACAATTGTTTGGCCCCCATCTAACTTGGGTAAACTTGTTGCTATGCCAGGCCTAATAACACCAGAAATGGATTTAACCACCTGCATTGCCCCAACCATCATTGCCCCAGTATTTCCAGCACTAGTAAAACCGTCTATTTGTCCAGATTTAAGATGATAAAATCCTTGAACTATACTTGAGTTAGTTTTTAAAGTAAAGGCTTTAGCAGGATGCTCGCCCATTTCAATAATATCAGGGCAATTAATTATTATAAACTTATCAGAACTATAATTGTTTTTATCAAGAAGAGTATGAATTTTATTTTCAACTCCAAAAAGGAAAATTTGACAAGATTCATCAAGTATTTTCCTGGCTTCAATTGCACCCAAAATTGTAGCTTCTGGGGCAAAATCGCCACCCATTATATCAATTCCGATTTTCATTAAGGATTGAAGACGAATAATTAATTACTAAACAGCAACTACTTTTTCAATTGCTAATTTACCTCTATAATAACCACATTCAGGACAAACCCTATGATATTGAGCGGTGGCTCCGCAATTTGAACATGAATAAACTGTTGGTGCAATAGCTTTGTAGTGTGTTCTCCTCTTATCTCTTCTAGTTTTTGAAATTTTTCTTTTTGGATGTGCCATTTTTTCTAATTATTTTTTTAATTTTTTAAGTTCTTCCCATCGAGGATCTATCATTTCTGATCCTTCGCTATTTAATTTCTTTAATTTATTAATCATTTCAATATTACACGTATTTTTTCCTTCATTGTCTTCAGGATGAATCCTTTTTAAAGGTAAGCTAAAATCAATAAATTCATAAATATATTGTGCAATATTAATACTATGTTTATTTTCAGAAATATAGATCACTTCATCATCATCAACTTCATTTTCACTATATTTTAAATATAGCCGAGTTGATGAGTTAATTTTTAAATTGAAATTTTCAAGACATCTATCACATGTAACATTTACAAAACCATTTATTTTAAAGGTAAGTGTTATTACCGAAATTTGTTTAGCTAAAATTACATGAATTTTTAGATTACCTTTTTTAATTTCTGAAATATCAAATTCATCAAAGAACGTATCATTTACTTCAAAATGATATGAATGTTCCCCTTCCTTTAAACCTTTCAAAGGGATAACATATTGATTTAGATAATTCAACCCCTTAAAATTTCAACGTGCAAAAGTAAAAATTAATATTAGATTTAAAAAGAATTTAATGAGGATTAATTTATTTTTTTAACACAATACGGAACGTTGTGCCGGTATTAACCTCCGATTCACTTACAAATATTTTTCCTTGATGATATGATTCAATAATACGTTTTGTCAAGGATAATCCTAATCCCCAACCTCTTTGCTTGGTCGTATAGCCTGGTCTAAAGATGGTTTTGTACTTTGTTTTGGCTATTCCTTTTCCGGTATCTTTAATATCGATAAAAACGCTTTTTTCATTCTCAACTACACTCATTTCAATGTTTCCTTCACCTTTCATAGCATCAATAGCATTTTTATAGATATTTTCAATTACCCATTCAAATAAAGAACGGTTTACAGGAACTATTAATTTACCTTCTAAATTGTAGTTTTGTATAAAATTGATTTTTTCCGATGCCCTAGTTTTTATATAGTTAATACAATCGTTTAATACGTTATAAATATTATCGGGTTGTAATACTGGTTTAGAACCAATTTTAGAAAAGCGTTCAGTAATTTTTTCAAGCTTTCCAACATCTTTTTTAAGCTCATTCAAAATATTCTTATCATTAATTTGGGTTTTTAAAATTTCAACCCATGCAATTAATGAAGAAATGGGAGTGCCTAATTGATGGGCAGTTTCTTTTGCCATGCCAACCCATACTTGGTTTTGTTCTGCCTTTCGGGTAGAGTTAAAAGCCAGGTAAGCAATAAAAATAAATAAAATTATTACCCCCATTTGAATGTAGGGATAATAAGTTAATTGTGTTAAAAGGAATGAATTTTTATAATAAAATATATTTCTTTCATTACCTCCTAACTCAATAACAATTGGTTCATTTTCGTTTTTCATTTTTTCCAATTGTTTTTTCAAATAGTTCTTACCTTTTTTATGAATATTTATGTTTCGATAGGAAATGATCTCATCGTTCCCATCAGTAAGTATAACAGGAACAGTAGTATTATTTTCGATTATTTTAAAAATAAATGAAATATCCTGGTTCGCTTCAACATTGAGAGTGGTTAGTGCCTTTGTTCCTTCAGCTAGTAATTCAATTCTTTTCCTTTCTTCAATGGCCAGCTTTTTAACTAGTTGATTAGTATAAATTATTGTTGCAACACCAATGAAAATTGCAATAATAAAAAGTATTAATTTCCATTTCTGTTTTTTTGAATAAATGCTTTTGTTTTCCATTTTATCCGTTTATAATGTATCATCAAACTCTTCCCAGATTATTTCAAAACCAGAAGATTGTTTTTTTTCTTTTTTCAAATTTACATCTTCTTCTGGTTTTTTATCTTCACTCCAATTAATTTCAAACGAATTATTGTTTGTTTTAGTGCTTTGTATTGGTGCATTTTTATCAGGCGTTCTAAACTCTTGTTCAATAATTGTTTTTACTTCTTGTTTTTCGCTATTTAAACCTTCTTTTATCGAGCTGGCGGCTTTTTTAATATTGAATTTAACCTGCGGATCATCAATGGAACCATATAAAAGTAATGGTATTTTTATCCTACCTTTTTCTGATAATATTCCCTTATGACCTGAATAATTTTTATTGCGTGCATTTTTTGATAAAAATTCTGATAATAGGATATCAATATTATAAGTAAAAGTGTTATCAAATTTATGAATTCCTGCAAGTTTAATATTATAGGCAGATGAGTATATTTCCATTTCTGGAAAGCTTATTTGCTGATCTTTTATATAAATTATATTTTTTAAATTCGAGAAACTGATTTCTTTAAGCTCTTCTATATCAATATAATCTGATAATTGATAAGCTGGTTTGAAATTAATTAGCTTTCCATCTGTCAATTCAATTTCAGCAAAGCAATTAATTTTATCTTTTTTTAAATTCAAATCGTTAGTAAATTCAGTTGAAAGTATTATATTTCCTGATAAATTGCCCGAAAGTTCGTTATATGTTATTGTTGTTTGCCCAAAATTATTAAATGATTTAAACATATTATTTATATCGATATTGGTTAACTGATTTTTTGATTTGAAAAAGAAATCATTGAATGAATTTTGTGCGATAACTATATTGCCTATATATTTACCACTAGTTGTTTCAAATGATAAATCAGGAATTTTTATATTTTTTGGTATATAACTAGCGGTTCCACTTACTTTAAATGTGTTAAATTTGTCGTAAACCAAAGTATCAAATTTAAATTTTGCCTGGATACTTAAATTTTTTGGGAAATTGTTTTCAGCATTTAATGTATCAATGGGAACAATTACTCCCAGGAATTTCGTGTCTTTAAAATTAATATTTTCCGAATATACGTTACCAGTAAAATTATAAAAGCTGTTTTCAACAAAAAAATCTGAAAATGAATTTGTAAGTTTCCCATTTATAATCATAAAATTATTATTTAATGAACCAGAAACTTTAGAAAAATTAATAGATTTATCTAATAAAATATGGCCATTGAGGTTGGTAATTTCATTGTTTCTAATAACTAAATCAGCATTATAAATTGCTATTTCACCTGATAATTTTAGCTGGTCGTAATCAATAATTTTAAACTCTTTAATGTTTTTAATTTTAAAAGAACTTGAAAGATTTGCTTTAATTTCTCCTTTACTACCTTTAAAATTATCAATACTTAATAAATTAGATAGGGTATTTAAAGGAAGTTTTGACAGTGCTTTAAGCTTGACTTCGGGATTTATTAAATTTGAAATTTTACCATTTCCTTTAAAATCAATATCATTTATTTTCCCTGATATTTTATCCAGGGAAATATAAGAAGAAGTTGAATTTCGATAAATACCATTAGAATATAATCCTTCAAGATTTATATCAGAAAGAATAAGTTCTGATCGATCATGTTTTATCAATCCATTTTTAACAGAAATAAAAGTTTTTATATCAGGATTATCCTTTTTAGTAGAGTTTCCTTTAATAAAGCAATTTATTGATAAGTACCCACTTGCTGAATAATTTTTTAGTTTTTTGTTAAATATTTTTGGAAATAAATTAATAAACGATTCTAGTTCAATATTTGTTCCTTTAATTGCGATATCAAATTCCTGATTATTAATATTATTTGTGACGGTTCCATGCGACAGTAATTCTATTCCATCTAAGTTAATAAGACAATTATTTATTTTGAGCGTGTTTCCGTTGAATGAAACATGTGTATTTATGTCTAATAATTTTGAATTAAAATACTTAATGTTTTGGAAAGAAACATATTCAATAATAATATCTGATTTAATATTAGTTTGAATATCGTTAGGGATTAATTTTCCTGTAGTTTTTCCTTTTTTAATAAATAATGAAAGGCCTGTATTTTTAGAGGAATTTTGAAATTTGAAATGAACTTCAGAGATATTTATTTTATCGAGTTTAAGATTGAAATTGTCGTTTTTTTTCTCTGAAGTAAGATATTTAAAAGAATTTGATCCATCGAAATAGGTCTTTATAAATATTTTTCCACTTTCAATTGAGAAAGATTTTATTTCATAATTTTTTTTAAGGAAATCTTGTACGCTAAATTCAAGGTATACTTTATCAAATTTGGCAATAGTATCCCCAGCGTATTTTATTGGCTCAACAATATAAAAGTCATTTATAATTATTGCAACATAAGGAAAGCTTCTAATATTGCTAATGGACAATGATTTGAATGAAACATTACCACTAAACGAGTTATTTAATTCAGTTTTAAGTATCTTTTGAATATCGTCCGATCTCTGATTTAAATAAATCCAGCCACCAACAATAAAACCAATTATAATTAGAATGAATATTAAGAGTAATTTTAATATTTTCATAAATCAACAATATTAAATCGTTGGAATGAAAAATAATAATGCTAAAGATATTTTAAAACTTTATTTAGTAAATGTAAAAACTTATTTAATTGGAAGAGCATTAATTTCTTTATTGTAGGCAGCTTTTACTTTCTCGAGAAAATCAATAGGATGATTTTTACCGTAAACTCTTACTATATCAACTATTCCTGAATGTCTGAAGAAATAACCCAAAGCAGCATCAAAATTTACATTCTCAATATTGTTTTTAATAACAAATGTTACTTTCTGAAAATCTTTCCAGTTTATTTTACGTTCAATTCGAATATATTTCATTTCAGGTTCTTTCATATTTTGGTAAATACCTTCGCTTATTTCTTTCAATATAAAAGATTTATGAATTTTTATTATTGCACAATCTTTCAAAGGTTTACTTTTTAAGAATTTTATTCCAACTTTTTCAAAAGCTTCCTGAATTGATGAAATGAGATCAAAGCTTTCTAAATCTAATAAACGAATACTATGGAAGCTATCATTAAAAATTTTTAAACCGGCATAAACTGCGTCAAAATCAATATTTAATGTCGACTTAACTTTTTTAGCTGCTCTTGATATATCTTCAAAAGAGTACTCTTCTTTTGTTACAAGAAAAATTGACCGAGGAGGTTTATCCGTAGGTAAATTTGCCCCATGATATCCGGGATAAGGCTCAGCTGCTTCAAGTACTAATGTGTTAGGACTTATGTTATGCGTAACTGTACTTACATTTTCAACTTTTGAAATAATCCCAATAGTTTCAATTAGATTATTTTCCATAATATTTTACTTTATTTAAATAAAAATTTACTAAAGAACCATTAAATAATGCCGATAATACTCAAACATTATATACAATTTGAGTATTAATAAGTTCATTATTTAATAATGTTTATGTGCTAATAAAAATTTTCAGGCATTTGCTTCAGGTTGAGCAGAAGTTGAGAACCATTTAATAAGAGTTCTTTTAACTACATCAACTTTTGCTGGTTTATAAATGATGTCATTCATTCCAACTGAAATAGCTTTCTTTTTATCTTCATCCGTTGTATCTGCAGTCATGGCAATTATAGGGAATTTGAAACCATTTTTACGCAATTCTAAAGTAGCTTCAATTCCATTTTTAACTGGCATTAACAAATCCATAAAAATTACATCATAGCTATTTTCTTGAGCCATAATAACTGCTTCTTCACCATTTTTAGCTATATCAATTTCGTAACCAAGTTTTTTAAATATATTTTGGGCAACTTTCTGATTAATGATATTATCTTCTGCTACCAGAATTGAAATATCTTTATTAAGCTTATAAATTCCTTCGAGTTGGCCTTCTTCTATTTTTATATTCGAAAAATTATCCTGAACAATGTCAAACAGCTCTGAAACCTCGTATGGTTTAACCAAATAATAATCAATGCCAAGGCGCTTACTTTTAACAAAATTTCCAATTTTATCATTCGAACTGAGCATAATAATTAAAAATTTATCTGACATACCATTATCAAACATTTTACGTGCAACAAAGAAGCCATCAAATTCATAGGTATTGGTTATAAAAATAATTTTAAATCCTTCATCTCGTGAAGGAGGGTTACGACGTATTAATTCGAGTGTATCATTCTGATAGGGCGTAATTTGCGAAGAAATACCGAAATTTTGAGTTGCTTTTAATAATGTTTCAATAATTGAATTATCATCACCAATTATCAATGTCCTTATTTCATTAAAGTTTGTAACATTTGAATAATCGAATTCTTTATCGAGTTTTTCGTTTGAGAAACACTCTATAGTAAATCCAAATTTGGCTCCGGGATACTTTGGACTGATTGAAATGGATGAAGGGCTTTCAACCCAAATTTCTCCATTCATTAATTCTACTAATTGTTTTGCAATTGTGGTTCCTAATCCTGTTCCTCCATATTTTCTGGATGTTGAACCTTCTGCCTGATTAAATGAACCAAAAATAGAATCAATTTTTTCTTTTGGAATACCTATTCCGGTATCTTCAACGGTAAATAATAGCGTCAAATCCCCAAGACTTTCTTTTATAAATTCAATAGAAATTACTATTTCACCAAATTCAGTAAATTTAATAGCATTGCTTAATAAGTTTGATATTACCTGTCG
>CAZBZX010000073.1:0-3918 GCA_964496465.1 uncultured Bacteroidales bacterium | reverse complement strand
ACGCCTGGCAGCGGAAATATTATTGTTAATAAGCGTTTGTTTGAACAATATTTTACGCGCGAAACAGATCGTATCAGTATATTGGAACCGCTTAACCTGACTAATTCACTTAATAAGTTTGATATTACCTGTCGTAGTCTAAATGGATCACCAATAATATTATCGGGTACTTTTGGTGCTATGTTAAGTTTAATATCAATTTTCTTTTCTTCAGCTTTGCTTTTAAATAAAGCCAATGATAAACTTAATTCATCCTTAAGTTTAAAAGGGACTTCTTCAAGCAACATTTTTCCTGCTTCAATTTTTGAAAAATCGAGAATATCGTTTATAATTGAAAGCAGTAAATCCGCAGATTTTATAATAATTCTTGCCGATTCTTTTTGATCTTCTGTTAAATCCTGGTTTACCAAAACTTCTGCCATACCAATTATTCCATTCATTGGAGTACGGATTTCGTGGCTCATTTTAGCTAAAAATTCTGATTTTGAATTATTAGCAGCAATTTCAAGTTTTCTGGCTTTTTCAATTGGTGTTATATCAATAAATGCTTCAAGATTTAAACTAGTTTCGTTTACTGAAAGCGCAACTTCTTTTTTATAAAGTACTATTTCTTCCCCTGTTTTATCATAATACACATACTTGTTTTCATCAAAATTATATTCCCTGGTATCTTTATGTATATGATTTTTTGCGTTTACCAGTTTATTTGAGATATTTTTTCCAATTACCTCTACCTGGTTTTCCATATGCAACATATCAATAGCTGATTTATTGGCCATAGATACTTTTTTATTGTTATCAGTAACAAGTACACCAATTGGTAATTTCTCAATAATTTGATTAAGCTTTTCTTTAAGTTGGGTAACATCATTTACAATTTCTTCCTTTTTTTGAAGTGTTTTATAATATATAAGAAACAAACCAACAACAAGAATAATTATAAATATTAACGGAACAATAAATTGTTTGAAAGAGGAATAAAAAAGTTTATTAACACAGGTTGAGTAAATTATACCGAAATTCTGTTTTAAGAAATTTACCTGTTTGTAAAAAGAAAGCATTTTATAATCTTTCCCATTTATATGAATTTTATGTTGGATGCTACCATCTATACTCTTTTGAAGATTTAAACTGATATTATTAATATTTGCAACTTCCAGATCTTCACATTCAATTGAAGATATAAGTACTTTACCATCTAGATCAAGTAATCCTTGCCAACCACCATTATTTAATTTGTATTTGGTAAATGATTGGAGAAAGAAGTTCTCGAAATCGATGGTAAACAGAATATTTGCCTGAAGTGTATTTAAATTATAAACAGGTAGGTTGTAAAAGTAATGGTTTTCATGAAAAATTACTCTTTCTTTTCCCTCAAGTGAAATGTTTTGCTTTCCGGAGTTGTTAACCGATGAAACAAAAAAACCTTTCTCATCTTTTTTTAAATTAAATACTTTTCCTGATAAATAAAAAACGTTTATTTCCTTAATCAAATTATTGTATTTAGAATAAACCAGTTCCATCTTATCAAAATCAGGTTCTGTTTTGTCATCTATCAGGCTGGCAATAAATTTGTAGTTTCTTAAATAATTTAACTCATCTTCAAAATTTGTCCAGGTTTCTTCTATCGCAATGTTACTCTCTCTGATTTGTTTGGAAATAATTTCTTTTTGCTGATTAATTTGAATATTTCTTGCCTTAAAAATAAAAGCAACATTCAATGCGAGAATAGCAATAATTAGTAAAGTAATCAGATAATAAGTTTTTTTCATTGTAGCAGCCAGGTTACTCAGGATAATTTTTATCCTGATAAAAATACTAATTAATTTTAAATCTTGCAGAAATTACCTATATAATTAAATAATTTATATATAATAAAAACAATATATTACATGCGGTATTTCGAATTTTCATCTAATAAAATACTTAAATAATTATTATATCTCGAAATGTCAATTTCAGAATTTTTAACGGCTTTTCTAACTTCGCAATCAGGTTCTTGAACGTGCAAACAATTATGAAATTTACAATTTTTTGCTACTCTAAAAATTTCAGGGAAAAAATGATAAATTTCTTCCTTATGAAAATCAATTAAACCATAACCTTTAATTCCAGGTGTATCGATAATATTTCCCCCAAAAGTAAAGTCAAACATTTCTGCAAAAGTTGTAGTATGCTTTCCTGATTGATGATAATCTGAAATGTCGCCAGTTTTTAATTTTATTTCAGGATCAAGAGAGTTAATTAAAGAAGATTTTCCAACTCCTGAGTTACCTGCTATTACAGTTATTTTGTTAGTTAGTAGGTCTTTTATAATATCGAGATTTATTTTATTTACTACTGATATTTCAAAACACTGATATCCAGCATTAGAATAAATTTTAACAATATTTTCATGTTCTTTTTTTAACTTATCTGTATATAAATCAATTTTATTAATTACCAGTATTGAGGGAATTCTGTATGCTTCGTTCGATACTAAAAACCGGTCGACAAATAAACTCGTTGTTTTAGGTTTGATAAGTGAGATCAATAAAACAGCCTGATCAATATTTGCAGCTATAATATGTGATTGTTTCGATAGGTTAATTGATTTTCGTATCAGGTAGTTTTTCCTGTCCTGAATATTATTAATAATTCCAATTTTTTCAGTGGTATCAAATTCAAAATCAACAATATCACCAACTGCAGCAGGATTTGTACTTTTAATTCCCTGCGTGCGAAGCTTTCCGCGAATTTTACATTCGTAAAAGTTGCCATTCTCTGCTTTTACTTTATACCAGCTCCCTGTTGATTTATATATAATACCTTTTTCCAATTTTTTGTTTTAAATTATTTCTACCAGAATTATAAAACAAATATTAAAATATTTAAGATGAATGCATTATTTTAGGCAATAAATTTAAGGAATATGAAAAAAAAAGTAATATCATACAATGTAAATGGTATAAGGGCTGCTTTAGCGAAAAATTTTACGAGCTGGTTAAAAGATAAAAATCCGGATATTTTATGCATCCAGGAAACCAAAGCACAACCTTCGCAAATTGAGAAGCCTTTATTTGATTATTTAGGATACCATCAATTATGGTTTTCTGCAGAAACTAAAGGATATAGCGGAGTTGGGCTTTTATCAAAAAATAAACCAGATTTCTATGAATTTGGAATCGGAATAGAAAAGTATGATTTAGAAGGAAGATTAATTCGAGCTGATTTTGATGATATTACATTTATTTCAACTTATTTCCCATCAGGAACAACAGGTGATATAAGGCAGGATTTTAAAATGGATTGGCTGAATGATTTCAAAAAATATATTGATAAGTTAAAAGTAATTAGACCAAATATTGTTATTTCTGGTGACTTTAATATTTGTCATAAAGAAATTGATATTAACCATCCTGAGAAGCATCATAAAATGTCGGGATTTTTACCGGAAGAAAGAGAATGGGTTACAGCGTTTATTGAAAGTGGTTTTATTGATACATTTCGGGTTTTTAATCAACAGCCAGATCAATATTCATGGTGGAGTTACAGGGCAAATTCCAGGCAAAAGAATTTAGGCTGGAGGATTGACTATCATATGGTTTCAGAACCTTTAAAAAATAAATTGATTAACGCCTCGATCCTTCAGGATGTTATTCATTCTGATCATTGTCCTGTTGTATTGGAAATAGATGCTTAAAATATTAAATTAACTTTTCATTATTAAAATGTCTCTGTGAATCCCTATTTGTTTTTTTTAAAATACTTTTTTCAAGGGCTTCATTTAAATTAATCCCTGTTTGATTAGCAATACAAATTAACACAAATAACACATCACCCATTTCTTCTTTGAGCGATTTGTTTTTATCGCTTTCTTTATACGATTGCTCACCATATTCGCGGGCCATAATTCTTGCCATTTCACCAATTTCTTCA
>CAZBZX010000072.1:0-13494 GCA_964496465.1 uncultured Bacteroidales bacterium | reverse complement strand
CCATACCACCATGTATTTGAACTCCTTCATCTACAATAAAATCCAATACTTCAGATCCAACTACTTTTAGAATTGCAGCTTCAACAGCATAATGAGCAATACCTTCAGTAGTAGCTTTTCCATAATTTTCGCCATTTTCAAGATTTGCACGTATGGCATCATCAATATCTTTACTTACTCTGTACACAGCTGATTCGGTTGTAAAAGTTTTAATTACCTGTTCGGCTAATTTATGTTTTATGGTTCCAAATGAAGAAATAAATGCACCAAATTGTTTTCGTTCATTTGAATACCTGACAGAATCATTCACAGCTTTTTTCATTGCACCTATTACATTTGCTCCTAATTTAATCCTTCCCATATGGAGAATACTCAATGCAATTCTGAATCCTTGTCCGCGGTCACCTAAAAGATTTTCAACGGGAACTTTTACATCGTTATAAAAAATCTGACAAGTTATGGATCCTTTAATACCCATTTTTTTTTCAGGAGGATTAATTACCACACCATCCCAGTTTTTTTCTACAATAAAGGCACTTAAACAGCGGTCGTTATCTATTTTCGCAAATACAGTCTGAACATCAGCAAAACCAGCATTTGTTATCCACATTTTTTGTCCATTAAGGATATAATGTTTGCCATCAGCTGATAAAACCGCTTTTGAGGTACCTGAGTTTGCGTCACTCCCTGCACCTGGTTCAGTTAAACAGTAAGCTCCTAAATATTCGCCGGAAGCTAATTTTGGTATGTATCGTTGAAGTTGATCATCATTTCCATAATACATTATTGGTAATGAACCAATACCACAATGAGCAGAATAAGCCACAGCAAATGAATAGCTAGCACCGATTTTTTCACTTGTCAACATTTGTGTTACAAACGATTGTCCGAATCCTTCATATTTTTCTGGAATAGCTATTCCTAATAAACCCAATTCGCCGGCTTTTTTCAATATGCCATCAACGTAACCTGGTTCACCTTTATCTATTTCATCTAAATTTGGAAAAACTTCAGTATCAAGAAAATCTTGACAAGTTTGAGCTATCATTAGCTGTTCTTCGTTAAATTCTTCTGGAATAAAAACATCATTTGCATTGGTAGCTTTTACTAAAAATTCACCGCTTTTTAAAATTTTATTTTCCATTGTTCTGGTTTTATTGTTTTATTTTAGTTTTTCAATTTTCTAAATTAAGAGATTCGGCAACAAGTTCAGCAATATCATAGTTTTTTATTTCTTCTTCCTTGTTTTTATATTTTAGGCCATCCGATAACATGGTCATACAAAATGGACAAGCTGTTGCTATTATTTCTGGATTGGTTTTAAGTGCATCTTCAGTTCGTTCAATAAATACTTCCTTAACTCCTTCTTCTGCTTCTTTAAACATTTGCGACCCTCCGGCACCACAACATAAAGCAAATTTTTTATTTCTATCCATCTCAACAAAATTATTTGTGAATGATTTTAATACTTCCCTTGGAGCGTCGTATATACTATTTGCCCTTCCTAAATAGCAGGGATCGTGATAAGTAATTTTTTTATTTTTGAATAGATCAGAACTTACAGCTAATTTTTTGCTTTTTATATTTTCAAGGATAAATTCGATATAATTTATGACTTTATATTCCCCACCAAGTTCAGGATATTCGTTTTTAAATATATTATAGCAATGCGGACAAATAGTAATAATATTCTTTACTTCATACCCATTTAATACTTCAATATTTGTTAACGCTTGCATTTGGAAAAGCATTTCGTTGCCAGCTCTTCTTGCTGGATCACCTGTACACGATTCTTCTTTTCCTAAAACGGCGTAATTAACTTTAAGATGATTTAATATTTTTGCAAAAGCTCTGGCTACTTTTTTATACCTGTCATCGAAAGCACCGGCACATCCTACCCAAAATAAATATTCTGGTTTTTCACCTTTAGCCGCAAGTTCAGCCATTACCGGAATTTCTAGTTTTTCTTTAGTTGACATGTTTTTATAAGATTAATAATTTTGGTTTTTTAACTAATTATTCTGTCCAAAGCAATCTGTCTTCCGGTGAAAATTGCCATGGTGCACCATTATTTTCAATATTCGTAAAGATCGAATTTAATTCGCCCGGAGCTGCAGCTTCTTCCATTACCAGATACCTGCGCAATTCAATTATAATAGCAACCGGATCAATATTTACAGGACATTCTTCGGCACAAGCATTGCATGTCGTACAAGCCCAAAGTTCTTCTTTCGTAATTTTATCAAATAGTGATTTATCATCTGAAAATTCTGCTCCGTTTTTGCTTATATTTTTTCCAATATATTCAAGCCGGTCGCGAACATCCATCACAACTTTTCGAGGTGATAATTTTTTACCTGTAATATTGGCTGGGCAGCTTGAAGTGCATCTGCCACATTCTGTACAAGTAAAAGCATCCATTAAACTTTTCCAGGTTAAATCTTTTACATCTTTGGCTCCAAAACGACCCAGTTCTTCTTCTTGTCCTGAATTCTCAGGAGAAGTATTTCCCAACATGGCTTTAATTTCTTTTGTTATTGATGGCATATTGGCAAGCTTACCTTTTGGTTCTAATTTTGAATAATAAACATTTGGAAATGAGAGAAATACATGAAAGTGTTTTGAATATGGTATATAGTTTAAGAACGCTAAAATACCTAAAATATGGAACCACCAGCAAAATCGTTCTAAAAACTCAAGGGTTCCAGTTGGAAGGCCTACTAATAATGGCTGCACAAATGAGCTGATAGCAAATGAACCAACATTCACATAATGAGAATGAGGTATAGATTGCAATATACTATCAGAAGCATTCATAATAAGAATGGCGCTCATAAGGAAAAGTTCTGTAATCAAGATTATATTTGCATCGGATCTGGGCCATATTGTCATTTCTTTACTCCAGAACCTTTTAAGGCGTAACACATTTCTTCTAATAATAAAAATTAAGCAACCAAACATAACAGCCATTCCAAAAATCTCAAATATCGAAATAAAAACACTATACCAGTCACCTATAAAAGAAAAAACTCGATGTGTACCAAAAATACCATCAATTAATATTTCAAGCATTTCAATATTTACAATAATAAATCCTACATATACAAAAATGTGCATAATGGCTGCAACTGGTCGGGTTGTCATTTTAAGCTGGCCAATGGCAACTTTTGCCATTAATTTCCAACGTTGAGGTTTATTATTATTTATTTTTACATCTTTCCCTATATTTATTAAGCGGCGTATTGATCTTACCTTTCTATAGAAAATATAACTCGCTACTGCTAGTGAAAGAATAAAAAGAATATTAGCAATCATTGATTAATTTTTTGGTTTAGTATTAATAAGCTAAGATTTTGTTTCCTTAACAGCATTAATGATTTCAGGAATTACTTTTAATGCATCGCCCACGATGCCATAATCAGCTGCTTCAAAGATTGGGGCATCTTTATCGGTGTTTACTGCTACAATATATTTTGAAGAATTAATACCTGCTAAATGTTGAATTGCTCCCGAAATTCCAATAGCAAAATATAAATTTGGTGCAATTATTTTACCCGTTTGTCCAGTGTGTTCTTCATGAGGCCTCCAACCTTCATCAGATACTGGTCTTGAACATGCAGTTGCTGCTCCTAGTATATCTGCTAATTCTTCAATTGGTCTCCAATTATCAGGAGATTTCATACCCCGGCCTCCTGATACTACTATTTCAGCATCTGTAAGAATAACTTTACCGGTTTGTTTTTCAACATCTTTAACAGTAGTTTTAAACATATCATCATTTAAGGAAGGTGAAAAACTTTCAATAGATGGAGAGCCATTTTTTTCAGTTAATTCGAAAGAATTTTGGGCAAGTGTTACAATTTTTATATCTGAGTTTATTGATACATTTGCAAAGGCTTTACCTGAGAAAACCTTTTTTGTAACTGTAAATGGATTTAAATTAGAAGGTACTTTTATTACACCTGAGACTAGCCCGGCTTTAAGTTTTGCTGATAATCTTGGTGCAATTGCTTTTCCAGTGTTATTGTTTGATAAAACAAGTACCTTCGATCCTTCTTTATTCACAATTTCAGCAATAACAGAAGTATATGCTTTATTTTCTAAATTTTTTAATTTGTTATCATCAACTGAAATAATTTTATCTGCCCCATACTTTCCAAGCTTGTTTAATTCTTCCTGGTTAACATTACCAATAGAAACAACAGTGGATTTTGTACCAAGCATTTCAGCTAATTTGCTGGCATAGGAAACTAATTCAAAAGAGATTTTTTTAAATTTTCCGTCCCAATTTTCTGTATAAACTAATACTGACATATATTTTTTTTTAATTTTTCATTAATAATTTAAATAGCTTTGGCTTCGTCTCGAAGTAAACGGACTAGTTCTTTAACATTATCAGGTTCAATAAATTTACAGGCAGCTTTAGCCTGTGGTAATTCGAAATTTATAATAGATGTAAGTGAATCTCCATTGATAGGATCAATAACTTTAATAGGTTTGCTTTTTGCCATCATAATTCCACGCATAGCGGCAATTCTAGGTTCTTTAGTAATACCTTTCTGGACAATAGCTATAAATGGTGCAGACACGCCAACTACTTCCTTTCCACCATCAATTTCCCTGTTAACAATAACATCGTTACCATTAATTTCTATTTTTGATACAGCTGATACTGAAGGATAATCCAATAGCTCTGAAACCATTCCTCCAACAAGTGAATTATTATAATCACTTGATTCGATCCCACATAGGATAATATCGAAATTATTGTTTTTTATAACTTCTGCAATTTGCGTAGCAACGTAAAATGCATCACTTGGTTCGGCATTAACTCTAATAGCATCGTCAGCTCCTATCGCTAGGGCTTTTCTTATAGTTGGTTCGGTATCAATAGCTCCTACTGTCAAAACAGTAACAGTTTCAATTGATCCATTTGAACTTTCTTTTAATTCGAGAGCCCGGGTTAATGCAAGCTCATCCCAAGGATTTATAATCCATTGTATGCCTGTTTTGTCTAGTTTACTGCTATTATCAACAAATTTAACTTTTGTAGTCGTGTCAGGCACATTGCTAATACATACTAAAATTTTCATTATCGAATATTTGTTTATGATTATGGTTGCACAAAATAATAAAACAAAAGACTATATACCATCTTTTAAAGAATTTTATTATTGCTTTATTGAATATCATCAGTACAGTTTTTTAAAGCGGACAAATATAAAATAATTTTCTAATTATTATGTTTTTTAACAGTATATTTCTTTCATATTTTTATAAGTAAGGAAACTGAAAAAGGCCTTTAATAAAGGCCTTTTCAATAGATTAAAGTATTTTTAAGCTTGCGCAGTAGGCCCACCAAAATTCATTGGTAAAATTGGTCCTCCAGCACCTTCAGTCATTTTTATCGGACCATGAATTGATTCATATTTATCAATATTATCTTGAAGTGCTTTTATAAATCTTTTAGCATGCTCAGGAGTTAGTATAATTCTGGATTTTACTTCAGCTTTATTTACTCCGGGCATAACCCTAACATAGTCAATTACAAATTCAGCACTAGAATGAGTAATAATTGCTAGATTTGAATAAATGCCTTGAGCAACATCTTCTTTAAGCTCAATATTTAATTGATTTTTAGGTTTTTTTTCATCCATGATATTTAATTTTCAATTTCAACCTCTGAATCTGATTTTTTTGAATCTGACATCAATTTTTCATATTCTTCTGCTGATCCAACAACAACGTCAATATATTCCCTGGAACCAGTTCCAGCAGGGATTAAATGACCAACAATTACGTTTTCTTTTAGACCATCAAGATAATCTACTTTACCAAAAATTGCAGCTTCATTTAAAACTTTGGTTGTTTCCTGGAATGACGCAGCTGAAATGAAACTTTTTGTTTGTAATGCAGCTTTGGTAATTCCTTGTAATACTTGAGAAGAGGTAGCCGGAACAGCATCTCTGGCTTCAACAAGTTTAAGGTCTTTTCTTTTAATCACTGAGTTTTCATCCCTAAGTTTTCTTGCAGTAATTATTTGACCTGACTTTAATGTTGATGAATCACCTGGATTAACTACAACTTTTTTGTCATAAATCCAATCATTTTCATCCATAAATTCCCATTTATCAGCGACTTGTCTTTCAAGAAATTTTGTATCCCCTGGATCAACGATTTCAACCTTACGCATCATTTGTCGAACAATAATCTCGAAGTGTTTGTCATTAATTTTCACTCCCTGCATCCTGTAAACTTCCTGCACTTCATCAACAATATATTCTTGTACTTTCGTAGGTCCTTTAATAGCTAGTATATCTGAAGGCGTAATAGCTCCGTCAGATAGAGGAATTCCTGCACGTACATAATCATTTTCCTGAATTAGTATCTGTTTTGAAAGAGGTACTAAATATTTTTTTACTTCATCAGTTTTGGAAGTAACAATAATTTCTCGGTTACCTCTCTTTATTTTACCAAAGTTTACTTCACCATCTATCTCTGAAACAACAGCTGGATTTGATGGATTTCTTGCTTCGAATAACTCAGTAACTCTTGGTAAACCACCAGTAATATCACCTGATTTACCAACTGCACGAGGTATTTTTATTAAATTATCACCCGTATTGATATTATCATTTTCATTTACAATAATATGAGATCCAACAGGTAAGTTATATGATTTTAACACTTCATCAGCATCTGATACAATTTTAATAATTGGGTTTTTAGTCTTATCCCTGGTTTCAATGATTACTTTCTCTTTAAAACCGGTTTGTTCATCTGATTCTTCCCTGAAAGTAACTCCTTCAATTACGCTTTCAAATTTTACTTTTCCTGAAGTTTCAGTAATAATTACTGCATTATATGGATCCCATTCGCAAATTAAGTTACCTTTCTTTATTTCAGAACCATTTTTTACATATAGATTAGAACCATAAGGAATATTATGAGAAGTTAAAACAATGTTAGTTTTTTTATCAACTATTCTAAGTTCGGCTAATCGACCAATAACAACATCGACTTTTTTACCTTCAGGTGTCTTTTTTTCAACGGTTCTTAATTCATCAATTTCAATAATACCATCAAATTTTGCTGTAATACTTGATTCAGCTAATATATTTGAAGCGGTACCACCCACATGGAATGTACGAAGTGTTAACTGAGTTCCCGGTTCACCAATTGACTGGGCTGCGATTACTCCGACAGCTTCTCCTTTTTGAACCATTCTTCCTGTAGATAGATTTCTACCATAGCATTTTGCACAAACACCTCTTTTTGATTCACACGTTAATACAGAACGAATTTCAACATGCTCAACAGGTGATTCTTCTATTTTCATTCCAATCTCTTCAGTTATTTCTTCACCTGATGCCATGATTAATTCACCTGTTAATGGATGGTAAATATCATGCACAGTAGTTCTACCAAGTATCCTCTCATATAGTGTTTCAACTACTTCTTCTCCTTTTTTAATTGCAGTTGCAATTAGTCCTCTTAAAGTTCCACAATCTTCTTCCTGAATAATAACATCCTGTGCAACATCAACTAATCTACGAGTTAAATAACCTGCATCAGCTGTTTTTAATGCTGTATCAGCTAACCCTTTTCTGGCACCGTGAGTTGAAATGAAGTATTCAAGTACAGATAATCCTTCTTTAAAGTTAGATAAAATTGGATTTTCAATAATTTCAGATCCAATTGAGCCGGATTTTTGTGGTTTAGCCATCAAACCTCTCATCCCAGATAACTGGCGAATTTGTTCTTTAGAACCCCTTGCACCAGAATCAAGCATCATAAAAACTGAGTTAAATCCTTGATTATCATTTGAAAGTTGTTCCATTAAAGTATGGGTAAGTCGAGCATTTGTATGTGTCCAGATATCAATAATCTGATTATATCTTTCATTATTTGTGATGAATCCCATATTATAGTTATTCAAAACTTCATCCACATGCTCATAACCTTCGTTAACTAAAACAGTTTTTTGCTCAGGGATAATTACATCATCAATATTAAATGATAATCCTCCTTCAAAAGCAGTTTTATAACCCAAAGCCTTAATATTATCAAGAAACTCAGCTGTTGCAGCAATTCCCGCCATTTTGAGAACTTTACCTATGATATCGCGCAAAGCTTTTTTAGTTAGGATCTGGTTAATATAACCAACCTCTATTGGAGTATGTTCATTAAATATTACTCTCCCAACTGTTGTGTCAATTATTTTAGATTCAATTTTACCATCGACAAGTTGATCAATTTTAACTTTTATTAGAGCATGAAGGTCCACTGCTTTTTCATTATAAGCGATCGTGACTTCTTCAGGAGAATAAAAAATTAATCCTTCCCCTTTAGCTCCTTTTCTTTCCTTGGTTATATAATATAATCCTAGTACCATGTCCTGAGACGGTACCGCAATTGGAGCACCATTTGCTGGATTTAATATATTGTGTGCGCCAAGCATTAACACCTGGGCTTCCAGTATTGCGGCATTTCCAAGAGGTAAATGCACTGCCATTTGGTCACCATCAAAGTCGGCGTTAAAGGCAGTACAAGCTAATGGATGTAATTGAATTGCTTTACCTTCAATAAGCTTTGGCTGAAATGATTGTATACCTAATCTGTGAAGAGTCGGGGCACGGTTAAGCAAAACGGGATGCCCTTTTAAAACATTTTCTAGAATATCCCAAACAACAGGATCTTTTCTATCGACAATTTTTTTAGCAGATTTTACAGTTTTTACAATTCCTCTTTCAATTAATTTTCTAATAATAAAAGGTTTATAAAGTTCAGCTGCCATATCTTTAGGCAAACCGCATTCATGCATTTTTAATTCAGGTCCTACAACAATGACGGAACGAGCTGAATAATCAACTCTCTTTCCCAGAAGGTTTTGTCTGAAACGACCCTGTTTACCTTTTAAACTATCGCTTAATGATTTCAGAGGTCGATTAGCATCTGTTTTAACTGCGTTTGATTTTCTTGAATTATCAAATAAAGAATCCACAGCTTCCTGAAGCATACGTTTTTCATTTCTTAAAATAACTTCCGGGGCTTTTATCTCGATAAGTCTTTTAAGCCTGTTATTTCTAATTATAACTCTTCTATATAAATCATTTAAATCAGAAGTAGCAAATCTTCCACCATCAAGAGGAACTAAAGGTCTCAATTCAGGTGGTATTACTGGAACTACCTTAACAATCATCCATTCCGGTTTATTAATCCCTTTTGATGCACGGAATGCTTCAACAACCTGAAGTCTTTTTAATGCTTCATTTTTACGTTGCTGAGAAGTTTCTGTATTTGCTTTATGTCGAAGAGAAAAAGATAATTCATCTAATTCAAGTCTTGATAACAGACTATATAAAGCTTCTGCACCCATTCCTGCAATAAATTTATCTGGATGATCATCTTCAAGGTATTGATTTTCTTTTGGCAATGTTTCAAGAATATCAAGATATTCTTCTTCTGTCAAGAAATCCAGGTAATTTACACCATCAGCTAATTTAATACCGGGATTAATAACTACATATCTCTCATAATAAATTATTGAATCAAGTTTTTTTGTTGGTAAACCAAGCAAATATCCAATTTTATTAGGCAAAGATTTGAAATACCAGATATGGGCAACTGGAACAACAAGTGAAATGTGTCCCATTCTTTCGCGACGAACTTTCTTTTCAGTTACTTCAACACCGCATCTGTCGCAAACAATACCTTTATATCTTATTCTTTTATATTTACCACAATGACATTCATAATCTTTTACCGGACCAAAAATCCGTTCACAAAACAGGCCATCTCTTTCCGGTTTATATGTTCTGTAGTTAATAGTTTCAGGTTTTAAAACTTCACCACTTGAGCGTTCTAGTACTTCTTCCGGGGAAGCTAGTCCAATAGCTATTTTAGTGAAATGACCTGGGGCTTTATTTTCTTTTCTGAATGACATATATTGTTGATTTTTATTATTTTAAAAATTAATACATTAAGGTAATAAATTAACACTTAATCCTAAACCTCTTAATTCGTGTAACAATACATTTAATGATTCAGGGATTCCAGGATTTGGAAGATTTTCCCCTTTCACAATTGATTCGTAGGCTTTTGCTCTTCCAATAACATCATCAGACTTAACTGTTAATATTTCTTGCAGAATATTTGCTGCACCGAATGCTTCAAGAGCCCAAACTTCCATTTCACCAAATCGTTGACCACCAAATTGAGCTTTACCACCTAATGGTTGCTGAGTGATAAGAGAATAAGGGCCAATTGATCTAGCGTGCATTTTATCGTCAACCATATGGCCTAATTTAAGCATGTAAATTATACCAACAGTAGCAGGCTGATCAAATCTTTCACCTGATCCACCATCATACAAGTAAGTAGTTCCATATCTTGGAATACCTGCTTTTTCAGTATATTCATTAATATTATTTAAAGTGGCACCATCAAAAATCGGAGTGGCAAATTTTACACCTAATTCTTTTCCAGCCCATCCTAAAACTGTTTCATATATTTGTCCAAGGTTCATACGGGAAGGAACACCTAGAGGATTTAAAACGATATCAACAGGAGTGCCATCTTCTAAGAAAGGCATATCTTCTTCTCTAACTATCTTTGATACAATGCCTTTATTTCCATGACGTCCAGCCATTTTATCACCAACTTTAACTTTACGTTTATTTGCAATATATACTTTCGCTAATTGAATAATTCCTGTTGGTAATTCATCTCCAATTGTTAAATTGTATTTTTTTCTTTTATACCTGGCATCAAATTCTTTAAATTTCAGATTATAATTATGAATCAATTTTTTAATTGTTTCATTTTTATCTTTGTCCGTAGTCCATTTATTTGGATTAATATTCTGATAGTCTAAATCTTGCAGAATTTTTTGTGTAAATTTCACACCTTTTGCAATAACATCAACATTATAATAATCTTTAACACCTTGCGAGGTTTTACCATTTACAAGAATAAATAACTTATCAATTAATTTATTTGTCAGATCGTTAATGTTTCTGTTAAATTCATCATCAAGTTTGTCAATTATTGGCTTTTCGTTTGTTTTAGACTTTTTATCTTTAATTGTTCTTGAGAATAATTTTTTATCAATAATTACACCAGAAAGTGACGGTGAAGCCTTAAGTGAAGCATCTTTTACATCACCGGCTTTATCCCCAAAAATAGCTCTTAAAAGCTTTTCTTCCGGAGAAGGATCTGATTCACCTTTTGGAGTTATTTTTCCAATCAAAATATCTCCGGGTTTAATATGAGCTCCAATTCTTATTAATCCATTCTCATCTAAATCTTTTGTAGCTTCTTCACTTACATTTGGAATATCAGCAGTTAATTCTTCAAGTCCTCTTTTTGTATCACGTACTTCAAGCAAATGTTCTTCAATATGAATTGATGTAAACATATCTTCACGAACTACACGTTCCGAAATAACTATAGCATCTTCAAAGTTGTAACCTTTCCAAGGCATAAAAGCAACTTTTAAATTTCTGCCTAATGCTAATTCATTATCTTCTGTTGCATACCCATCAGTTAAAATCTGACCTTTTTTTACTTTGTCACCTTTATTTACTATTGGTTTTAGATTTACGCATGTACTTTGATTTGTTTTGAAGAATTTTAAAATATTATACCTTTTAACTTCGCTATCAAAACTTACAAATTTATCTTCTTCACTTAAAAAGTATTTAACAACAATTTCTTCAGCATCAACATAGTCAATAATTCCGTCAGCTTCAGCTACTACATGAATTCTGGCATCTTTAATCATAGTATATTCTAAGCCAGTACCAACAATAGGCGCTTCAGGTGATACTAATGGAACTGCCTGACGCATCATATTTGATCCCATCAATGCACGGTTTGCATCATCATGTTCAAGGAATGGAATCAAAGATGCTGCTATTGACGCAATTTGATTTGGAGCAACATCCATCAAATCAACAGTTTCTTTTTCAGCTAATGGATAGTCAGCTTCATATCTTGCTTTAACTTTTGGATTTACAAAATTTCCATCATCTTGAATTGGTGCATTTGCTTGAGCAATAATTTTTGCTTCTTCTTCTTCAGCACTAAGATAAATAATACCTTCATCTAATAAATTAACTTGTCCTTCAACTACTTTTCTATAAGGAGTTTCAATAAATCCTAAATTATTTATTTTAGCATATACACAAAGTGAAGAGATTAGTCCAATATTTGGTCCTTCAGGAGTTTCAATTGGGCAAAGCCTTCCGTAGTGAGTATAATGTACGTCACGAACTTCAAAACCTGCTCTCTCACGAGATAAACCTCCAGGTCCTAAGGCAGACATTCTTCTTTTATGAGTCATCTCGGCTAATGGATTAGTTTGATCCATAAATTGTGATAACTGATTCGTACCGAAGAAAGAATTTATTACTGATGATAATGTTTTGGAGTTAATAAGATCTACCGGAGTGAACACTTCATTATCCCTCACGTTCATTCGTTCCCTGATAGTTCTTGCCATTCTGGCTAAACCAACACCGAATTGATTAAATAATTGTTCACCAACTGTTCTAACACGACGATTGCTCAGGTGGTCGATATCATCAACATCAGTTTTTGAATTTATAAGTTCAATTAAATATTTTATAATCTCTATAATATCTTCTTTGGTAAGGACTTTAACATCCATTTCGGTATGCAGTCCTAATTTTTTATTTATCCTGTATCTTCCAACTTCACCTAGATCGTATCTTTTGTCTGAGAAGAAAAGCTTATCGATAACATCTCTTGCAGTAGCTTCGTCTGGTGGTTCAGAATTACGCAATTGTCTGTATATATGCAGTACAGCTTCTTTTTCTGAATTACATGGGTCTTTTTGAAGTGTGTTATATATAATTTCATAATCAGAAACAGTCGATCCGTCTTTATGCAATAAAATAGTTTTTGCACCTGAGTCAACAATGTCATCAATATGATCATTTTCAATAACTGTTTCCCTATCAATGATAACTTCATTACGTTCGATAGAAACTACTTCACCAGTATCTTCATCAACAAAATCTTCAATCCATGATTTCAATACACGTGCAGCAAGTTTTCGACCTACTAATTTTTTAAGTCCGGTTTTTGAAACTTTGTGCTCATCGGCAAGATTAAATATTTCTAAAATATCTTTATCACTTTCAAATCCAATTGCACGTAATAGTGTAGTAACCGGTAATTTCTTTTTCCTATCGATATAAGCATACATAACATTATTAATGTCAGTAGCAAATTCGATCCAGGATCCTTTAAAAGGAATAATTCTAGCAGAATATAATTTGGTTCCGTTTGCATGCAAACTTTGACCAAAGAAAACACCGGGTGATCGGTGCAGTTGAGAAACAACAACTCTTTCAGCCCCATTTATTACAAATGAGCCACGAGGAGTCATATATGGTATTGTTCCAAGATAAACTTCCTGGATTACTGTATCAAAGTCTTCATGTTCTGGATCTGTACAGTATAATT
>CAZBZX010000071.1:7337-13527 GCA_964496465.1 uncultured Bacteroidales bacterium | reverse complement strand
AATATGAACCCTTATGCCGTTCTTGTTATAATAAAATATTATTGATTAATGATTAGCTATTCTTTAAAAGATATTACAGAGATAGTTGAAGGGAAAAGTAGTTTAAATCTGGATATTGAAATCAAGAATATTTCGATTGACAGCAGAAGTATTTTTTCACCTGAAGATACATTATTTATTGCCTTAGTTGGTGAAAGAAATGATGGTCATGGCTATATTCCACAATTGATAAAAAGGGGCGTAAAAGCATTTATTATTAGTGAGAATGTCACTATTGCTGATTCAGATAATTGTAATTGTATTCAAGTAAAAAATACCCTGAATGCATTACATTTATTGGCAAAAAATAATAGGTTGAAATACTCTTATCCTGTCTTTGGAATTACTGGTAGTAATGGTAAAACTATTTTAAAAGAGTGGCTTTACCAGGTTTTATTTCAGGATAAGAATATAGTTCGAAGCCCAAAAAGTTTTAATTCCCAGGTGGGTGTTCCCTTAAGTCTGTTATTAATGGATGAAAGGCATGATTTGGCAATTATAGAGGCGGGAATTTCCATGCTAGGAGAAATGGAAAAATTACAACAAATTATACAACCAACTTATGGAATAATTTCTAATATTGGTGAAGCCCACCAGGAGAATTTTTCTTCAACGGATGAAAAAGTATTAGAAAAAATAAAACTATTTAAATCAACTAAAGCAATATTTTATTGTAAAGATTATGAACTTATTGATAAACATTTAAAAAATCAGTATCCAAATAAAGAGCTTATTTGTTGGTCGAAAAGAACCCATGCAAATCTTGAGATTAGGGAAATAAACAGAAATAATAATAGTACCATTATTAAGGTGAGATATAATAATGAAAACATTAAAATTGAAATACCTTTTATTGATGAAGCTTCAATTGAGAACGCTATTCACATTTGTTTGATTCTTTTTTATTTAGGTTATAAACCTGAAATAATCAAGGAAAGACTTAAACATCTTCAGACTGTAGCTATGAGGCTTGAGATAAAAAAGGGAATTTCAAATTGTACAATAATTAATGATTCCTATAATTCAGATGTTAACTCCCTTTGTATTGCTATAGATTTATTAAAACAACAGAATCAAAACAATAAAAAATCGATTATTTTGTCTGATATTTTGCAATCAGGGAAAGATTCGAAACAATTATATACTTCAGTTGCTGAAATTATTAAGAAAAATAAAATAGATCGGTTTATTGGAATTGGAAATGAATTATTAAATCATTCTGCATTATTTAATTTGCCTGAAACTGATTTTTATCAAAATACAACTGAATTTTTAAATGATTCAGTCGTATTTAATGATGAGGCAATTCTTTTAAAGGGTTCGCGACAATATGAATTTGAAAAAATTTCGAAATTATTGGAATATAAAGCACACAGGACAGTTCTGGAAATTAATTTAAATAATTTAATTCATAATTATAATTATTTTCGCTCAAAACTAAAACCTGAAACAAAAGTTTTAGTTTTGGTAAAAGGCTTGTCATATGGCAGTGGTTCATTCGAAATAGCAAATATTTTACAACATCACGGAACTAGTTATCTTGGAGTTGCATTCGCTGATGAAGGCGTAGAATTACGAAAAAACGGGATTAATTTACCAATAATTGTATTTCAGGCTGAAGAAGACGGCTATGATACTATGATTGAGAATAATCTTGAACCAGAAATATATAGTTTCGACTCGTATTATAAATTTATTGAAATAGTCAGAAAATATGGAATTCAGGAATTTCCTATTCATATAAAAGTTGATACAGGAATGAATAGGATGGGATTTTCTATCGAAGATATTCCTAAATTGATTCAAATAATTAGAAAAGAGAATTGTATTAAAATTAAGTCGGTTTTTTCGCATTTAGCTGCCAGCGATGAAAAGGTGCACGATGAATTTACAAAGAAACAATTAAATGAATTTAATAAGATAATAAAGCTAATTGAGATTTCATTTCAGCATAAAATTATTTTTCATATTTTGAATTCTGAAGGAATATTGAGGTTTCCTGAAGCTCAACATGATATGGTACGGTTAGGTATTGGGCTTTATGGAGCAAGTGCTACTCAACAAAATAAATTATTGCCTATTAGTACGTTGAAAAGCAGGATAATTCAGATTAAGAATGTGAAGAAAGATGAAACCATTGGTTATGATAGAAAAGGGAAAGCAAATGATGGAAAAGTAATTGGGATTGTACCAATTGGTTATGCTGATGGACTTGATCGGGGATTGAGTAATGGAGTTGGAAAATTTTTTATTAATGGAAAATATGCATCGATAATTGGAAATATATGTATGGATGTTTGTATGATTGATCTAACTGGAATTGAAGCTGAAGTAAATGATGAAGTTATTATTTTTGGTAATGAAATCTCAATAACTGAAATAGCAGAAAGTTTAGATACTATTCCTTATGAGATATTAACGAATATTTCTCATCGTGTAAAAAGAATTTACTTTAAAGAATAAAAAAGGGGAAGTTAAAATATTATTTTTGCGTTTTTATTATAATTAAAAACTAATGAAGATAAGTGGATTTAGTATGGGTAAAAATGTGAGTAAATTGTATTACCCTGTAAAAGAATCGGTTGAATCAATTTTACCAATAGTTGATGAATTTGTTTATGCCTTGGGCAATTCAGATGAAGATGATACTACTCGTGATCAACTATTAAGTATAAAAAGTGATAAAATTAAAATAATTGACACAGTTTGGGATATAGAAAAATATCCTCGAGGCATGGAGCATGCTCATCAAACTGATATTGCTATGAAGGCCTGTAAGGGCGATTGGGTATTTTATGTTCAGGCCGATGAAGTAATCCACGAGAAATTTTTACCTGTTATAAAAAGCAGATGTGAAGAACTAGTTGATGATAAAGAAATAGAAGGTTTACTTTTTAATTATGTTCATTTTTGGGGAGATTATGATCATTTTCATATTTCGCATGGTTGGTATAAAAATGAAATAAGAATAGTTAGAAATCATCCTGATATACATTCATGGGAATCCGCTCAATCATTCAGGCGTATTCCTAATTTCGATGGATTATCATATAGAAAAAAAGAAGGCTCTCATAAATTAAAAGTGGCCAGGGTTGATGCAAGTGTATATCATTACGGATGGGTAAGGCCACCCGATTTAATGAAGAAAAAAAGTAAGGCAATTAATATTAATCATAAAGGTGTTGCCGCAGTTGAAGCCCAAGAAGAGGAAATGAGAATAAAATTAATTGAGTTTGATTATGGACCTCTTAATAAGTTGCCAAAATTTAAAGGGACTCATCCTATAGTAATGGAAGAAAAAATCAAAGATTTTTACTGGAAAGACCAATTACAATATAAAGGGAAGAAGAAACCTAATACTACCTCTCATAAACACGAACGATTAAAATATAGACTAATAACAATTTTAGAAAAGATTGTTAGAAGACCTTTGTTTGAATTTAATAATTTTATAGTTATTAAAAGATAATTTAATACCTATGTTTTAATAAAAAATGCCATTTACTAATATAAAACTTTAGTTCTTTTAATATGTATTGAATAGAATAAATAAATCCCCTTTTTTGAAATTCTGGTAAAACAATTCTATTCATAATATGCGATCGCATACGTATCCATCTTCTGGTTTTTTTCGGATTACCAACTGCATCAACAATTGATCCTAAATCAATACAGTGTATTTCCTTATTTAAATTCCACAACCTTTTATTAATTATTCTTGTCGACATACCTGAGGCTGGTAACACTAATTCAACATCATCAATATATTTTATAACTTTTGGCCACCATTCATTAATTTTCCAATAGGAATTTTTATGGGGAGTTTTAATATAATAATCTATTTTTCCAACTAGTTGTTCAATGTCTTCTTGTTGTACCCCTCCAATAAACATTTTCTTTTTTGGGCGGATATATTTATTTAGAAAATAGACCATCTCTTTTGGTTTATAAATAGAATAATATTGCGTAAACCACTGACTTTCATAATTTTTATTCTCTTCGATTTTAAATTTATATACCAAAAAATCATTCATTTCATCATTATTTCTATAATGACCAAAAAAGCCTCTATACATTCCTTTTTCCTGTGGATAATTTAAAGTTAATCCTTTTAAATATAATGGATCTTCTATACAAAATGCTTCCTCCATTTCTTTACCTAATTCAGGATGAAAATCGTGATTTTGCTGACTTTTTCCCATCATTATAAAAATATCACCATCGCCAAACCGGGCATAATATACTTTTTTATTCTTATCCATTAAATTACATAAATTATGATACGTATCTTCTGTTGATCTGGCAAGTAGTTTAACTGACATTATAAATTTTCGATTTGAATTTAGAATAATTGTTTTTTTAGTGACACGAGAATCCCCATATTGTTTCCATACATTTTCCCATGATCAATACCAATACTTGTTTTTAATTCAATGTTGTAAAATGATTCAATTTTTGTTGATACTTCAAAAAGCATAGATACTTGTTTTTTTAAAGGTTTAAAAGGTACAGAGTAAGTACCGAAATTTTGACTTACTGAAAATAAAGTTCTAAAATTATAATTTTTATATTTTCCAGTTAATCCAAAATGATGAGCAATAACTCTTGTATTGTTCAAACTTAAATTTGTTAAATCAGAATTATATTGCGGAGATGTAATAAATGGTGTGCCAATTGTCATTTTTTCACTGGTCCATCCACTCCTGTATATACCATTATTAAAATAATTATCATTTCCATATAATTTTAAATCTAAATCATGAACAGGACCGCTTTGATTAATAGTATATAAATATTCGTATAATAAACTTTTTATAATCAAAGAGTTATTAATGCATTTTATGTTTATACCCCATAAGCCATCCGGAAAATTACGCCTTTTTTTTCCAGAATTATCATCAAATATTGATTGCCAGTATAATATCCCATAATATTTTTCAAATTTTATTTCAGCACCTGCATTCCATGATCCTATATGATTTCCAAGTCGGTTTATTACTTCATTAGAATCAACTGTTGATGCATCACCCCCTTGTCCCTTTACTACTCTTAAATATGCATCAAAATCTTTAGGTAAATTTCCATATTGTGGATCAGGTGAAATTCCGCCCCATTGTACAAAATGTTCTAAACCAAAGAATACATTTACAGGGAATTTTTCTCCCAGTCTCCCATACAAATTTTTATGGTGCAGGTAAACATTATCAACATATCGGTCATCATTAAACCAACCATGCGTGTAAGTCCCTTTAACTTCTAGAAGGTCAAAGGTAAATGGAATAGTATAATATCCATTTGATGAAATCGAAATTTTTGGGAATGGTCGTGCATTTTTCGACCATAAAATATGTCCCATGCTTAGAGAGGAATCGGAGTAATTTAAATTATCTTCATATTTTCCTCCACTTAAAATAATCTCCCAGATTTTTATTTTACCGTAAAATTGATGCAATACAGGTTTCAATTCTGAATTATATCGAGTATACACTTCAAGCCCATAACTATAATCAAAAAATTCTTTAGAATTAATAAAATCTTCTATTTTAATATCGACTAAAGCACAACTATTTGGCAAAGAATATTTTGCGTATTGATTATTATATAACCAAAAAGGAGTACTGTCACTGGCGTTTATTAAAAATGATGTCTCTAGATTAATTAAAGGCTTATTTAATTGTGCATGGAGATTTCCAATAATAACCAGAAAAGATATAAGAGATATGGTTTTTTTCATTATTTTGCACTATTCAATATTGGTTTGGCAAGTTTAATACTTTAAATAGAATTTACAAAGAATTATGTTTAAATAGACTTGATTGAATCTACATACAATAAAATGATAAAAATTTCAACTATTATTATTACAAAAAATGAAGAAAAAAACATTGAAAGGTGTTTAAATTCTCTGGTTGAAATATCAGATGAGATTATTGTAGTGGATTCATTTTCAAATGACAAAACAGAAGAAATTTGCAATAAATTTAAAGTACGATTTTATCAAAATGAATTTAAAGGCTATGCTTCCCAAAGAAATTATGCTGCCGGTTTAGCAAAAAATAATTATGTATTATTTAGCGTACTTTTTTGTGCTGTTGTAGAAAATTTATCCAGAAATTTATCAATTTTTTTCCGTTGATAATCAAGCAATTTT
>CAZBZX010000071.1:0-7327 GCA_964496465.1 uncultured Bacteroidales bacterium | reverse complement strand
ATGAACTTAAAGATAATTTGATAGATTTAAAGCTCGATATTAGATTTGATTCATATAAAATAAACAGATTAAATAATTATTGTGGAAAATGGATTAAACATTCAGGTTGGTCCCCTGATATTAAATTACGTATATATAATAAGGAAATGGCGACCTGGCAGGGAGAAGAAATTCACGAGGAATTAATTCTAAATGATAAAACTTCAATCGGTTTTGTAAAAGGAGATTTATACCATTATACGTATTCAACAATTTCGGAACATTTTATTGGAATAGAAAAATATAGCACTTTATCTGCTCAAGCAAAGTTTAAAAAAGGCAAGAAAATTTCTATTTTGTTTATTTTATTTCGCTTATTTTACAGTTTATTTTACAGATATTTCATACGATTAGGTATATTAGATGGATATTATGGTTTCGTAATATCTATTATATCTGCGTATGGAAATTTTATAAAAGACATTTTACTACTTGAAATGAATAAAAAATCGAGAAAATAATATGCCAAAGCTATCAGTTGTTGTTATTACATATAATGAAGAGAAAAACATTGGTCGATGTCTCGAATCAGTAAAAGATATTGCTGACGATATAATTATTGTTGACTCCTATTCTACTGACGGAACAGAAGAAATAGTTAAAGAATTTAATGCCAGATTTATTCAGCATCCATTTGAAGGACATATTCAACAAAAAAACTGGGCAATTTCTCAAGCTAAATTTTCACATATTTTGTCATTAGATGCAGATGAAGCATTATCTGATGAATTGATAAAATCAATACTTGAGGTAAAACAAAACTGGAAATTTGATGGGTATTATTTTAATCGAATGACAAATTATTGCGGAAAATGGATAAAGTATAATAGTTGGTATCCATCAAAAAAATTAAGATTATGGGATAGCAGGAAAGGGAGATGGGGAGGAATTAATCCTCATGATGTTTTTATTTTGGATAAAGGATCGACAAAAAAATATTTAAAAGGAGATATTTTACACTATTCTTATTATTCTATTTCCGAACACATTAAACAAATTGATAAATTTTCCGAAATTGTTGCAAACTCTTATTTTTTACAAGGCTTTTATGTTAATGTATTCCAAATTTTAGTACATCCAACATGGAGATTTATTAGAGATTATATTATAAAATTTGGATTTTTGGATGGATTTTACGGATTTGTAGTTTGTTTGAACTCAGCACATGAAACTTTTCTTAAGTATGCAAAGTTGCGTTCACTTTGGAAAAGTTATTATAAAAAATTATCAGGATCCATATGCTTTTTTAACTCACTTAAACCATGGGGTGGTGGTGAGAAAACCATATTTGACATTGTGAACAGATTATCATTAGGAGGACATAATTTGTTTTTATTTGTTAATGGAAGTGGGGAACTTTTTAAAAGGGTAAATGAAAAGAATTTAAGATCATATCAAATAAATATCAATAACTTAAGCTTTTTAAATATTTTTAAAATAATAAAGATATACCGGGTTTTAAAAAGAGAAAAGGTTCATACGATATTTGTTAATCTTTCAGCAGATATAAAAGTTGCTGGAATTGCTGCAAAATTGGCAGGTGTAAAAAAGATTATTTATAGGAGGGGTACTGCAATCCCAATTAATAATACTTGGCTCAATAGATTTATTTATAGAAAATTAGCCACAAAAGTTGTAGCGAATTCACAAGAAACCCAAAGATGCATTCTTGCTAATAATCAAAATTTAATATCTAAAGAAAAGATCAAAATTATTTATAATGGTGTAGATATAAACCAGTATAGCTTAAGTAAAGAAATTAATAATCTTTATAATAAAAATGGACATGAAATTATAATTGGAAATGCTGGCAGGCTGTCTACTGAAAAAGGACAGATTTATTTAATTGAGTTAGCGAAATATCTTAAACATAAAGGTTATAATTTTAAAATTTTAATAGCAGGCACCGGAAGATTAAAGAGCAAACTAGTTAAATATGCTGCCGAATTAGGTGTGGAAGATAAAATTGAGTTTTTAGGTTTTGTTGATGATATGAAACAATTTCATAAATCGATTGATATTTTTTGTCTAACCTCATTATGGGAGGGTTTTGGTTATGTATTAATTGAAGCTATGGCATTTGAAAAACCAGTTGTTGCATTTAACATTAATAGTTCTGCTGAAATAATAGATGATAATAAATCAGGATTTTTAATAGAAAAATTTAATATAGAAGATTACGCTAATAAAGTTGAAGTTTTGATAAAAGATAAAAACCTTAGAGAACGCTTTGGAAAGCAAGGTAGAAAAAAAGTAGAAAATACTTTTAATTTAGAAAAATCAATTGATCAGCTTGAAAAATCAATCCTTACAACTTAATATAATTATCCAAGGTCACTAATATGCTGAAGTTCTTTTAAATCAATAATTTTTATTTTTCTTCCATCTAAATCAACTACCCCTTCACTGGCAAACGCAGAAAGAGTGCGGATTGCATTTGAAGTAGTCATATTTGAAAGGTTCGCAAGGTCTTCTCTTGATAATAAAGCATTTATTGTTAATCCATCATTTAAAAAACCGTAAGTATCAATTAAAAATAACAGACTTTCAGCTAAGCGTCCCCGAATATGTTTTTGAGTAAGTGTTACTGTCCGAGTGTTTGATAAACCTAATTCTGAGGCCATCGTCCTAATTAGTTTTAAGGCAAACCGGCTGTTATCTTCTAATACTTTAAATATGGCACTTTTTTCTATTATGCAAATAGTTGAATCTTCTAAAACCGCTGCTGATGCATTATATGACTCTTCAGCAAACAATGCCCTATATCCAATAAATCCGTTTGGTTTTGATAATCTTACAATCTGTTCTCTGCCCCCAATCCCTTCTTTAAATATTTTTACTTTTCCATTACATAAAAATATTAAACCAACTGGAGCCTCTCCCTCTTTATAAATAAATTGGCCTTTTTTAATATTTTTATATTTTATATGATTATTGATTAAATCTTTTTCATTTGGAGTTAAAACTTTAAATAAATCAAGATTTATATCAGTAATATTATCACACGTTGTCTTACTATTAGCCATTTTATTTATAATAATTATGTTTTAAAACATGCAAAAGTAATTAATGTTTTATTATTAAAAAAGTCATTATAGAAAAATTCTTAAGTTGTAACAGATTGGGATCAATCAAATTTAGCAACTAATGGAATTCTTCTCCCTGTTCCAAAACCTTTAGAGCTTACTCTTAATATGGGTGGTGTTTGAAATCTTTTATATTCATTACTATTTACCAACTGAATTATCTTCTCTACAATTTTTGAATTTATTCCTTGTTTTATAATTCTATCTTTTGAAAATTGCAATTCAATATAATCGAACAATACCTTATCTAATATTGAATATTCTGGCAATGAATCAGTATCTTTCTGATCAGGTTTAAGCTCAGCTGAAGGTGGTTTTAGAATTGTATTTTCTGGAATAATTTCCTCATTTTTATTAATAAAGTTTGCCAGGTCGTAAACTTCAGTTTTATACACATCACCCAAAACTGATAAACCTCCACTCATATCACCATAAAGAGTTCCATATCCAACTGCAACCTCACTTTTGTTTGATGTGTTTAATAAGATTGAACCAAATTTATTTGCAATAGCCATTAGTAATGTTCCACGAATCCTTGACTGAATGTTTTCTTCTGTAATATCTTCATTTTTACCTATAAATATAGGAGCTAATAATTCTAAATACTGATTAACAATTTTTTCAATTTTTATAATATCATATTGAATTTTTAAATTTTCTGCAAGTTCAATGGCATCAGTTACTGAATGATTTGATGAATATTTTGAAGGCATAAGTAAAACCCTGACATTATTAGCTTCCAGGGCTTTTTGAGCTAAAACAGCTGTAACCGCCGAATCAATTCCACCTGATAAACCTATCACGGCTTTTTTAAAATTCATTTTAGAAAAATAATCTCTAATACCTAAAATTAATGCGTCATAAATTTTAACAATCTTTTGATTTTCAATAGATTTCGATTTAAATGTCTCTTCAACTTTATCCAAATCAAAAACAAGGAAATCTTCATTAAATAAATTTAAAGTTTTTGAAATATCTCCTGATTTGCTAATAATCATTGATCCCCCATCAAAAATTAATTCAGTATTTGCTCCAACCTGGTTAACATAAAGAATTGGAAGATTATATTTTTTTGCATTGGAAAAAAGCACCTCCTTTTTTATCCATTCTTTATTATGTGAATAAGGAGAAGCTGCAATGTTTACAACAAAATCAGGATTATATTTTTTTAATTGCTGCATTGGATCTATTCGATATAATTTACTTTTATTAAATACATCATTTATTGGTTGTTTAAACCATAGATCCTCGCAAATAGTTAAGGCAATTTTTTTACCTTTAAAATTTAAAATGTTAAATTCGGTATTTGGTTCAAAATATCGATATTCATCGAAAATATCATATGTTGGCAGAAGTGTTTTATGTTGAATAAATTCAATCTTACCTTTATAAATAAAAAGAGCTGAATTAAATAAATTTTTTCCGTTTAAATTATTATTTATTAATGGGGCTCCAAGTATTATACCAATTTTTGAATTAAGTTGTACAATTTTTTCAACTGCAGAATTACATTTTTCAATAAATTCTTCTTTTTCAAGTAAATCTTGTGGGGGATATCCACAAATAGAAAGTTCGGAAAAAATAACTAGATCAGCATTCTCGTTATTAGCTTTTTGAATATTTTGAATAATTTTTTCGGTATTTTTTTCAAAATTACCAATATGATAATTTAATTGTGCAAGTGCTATTTTCATTAATTTGAGAGATTAAGTATTTCTTCAAGTTAAATCCAAACTCCGTTTAATTATTAAAGCTATTTTTTAGTTATTTGGAATAATGGAATAAAGGAAAAAAAATTAATGAGCCCTAAAATCAAATATATTTATTTTTTCAACATTCTAACATTCCAGTTTTCCATTTCATTAAAATTATAAAACAAATTTGTTTAAGGTTTTTCTATACTTTTTTAAATTTTAGTATATTCTATATCAAAACATTAATCCAATTTTTAAAGCTATATTGCTCATTACTATTTTATCCTCTTTTCTTTTAGTAATATCTAAAAATCCGTTAGTATAAATTACATTAGCAGTAATAGCTGAGCTTCCTCCAATACTATATTCAACACCTACCCCAATATGATAAGCTAAATTAAACAGGTTAATTTCATCACTTATATTAACATCGTTAATACCATTATCTTCAGAATTTGCAGTTGATTTAATTTTAATTTGAGGAGTAATTCCAACATTACTACAAAATGCAAAATATCCAATATCATTAGTCTTTAATTTTAAACCTATTGGAATATTAACATATTGAAGTTTATATTTAACGGAAGTTTCAGCGCTGATAATTTCTGTTGCATTTGTAGTTTTTAAACTATCTGCACTTGTATACATTAATTTTCCACCCACGTTGTTTATTGATATTCCTGTAGCAAATGCATAATTTTCTGTAAAATAATTATCTATAATTAATCCAACATTAAAACCTAACTTGCTACCATCACTGGTTATTGTGTTGACATCTGGAGTTAACCATGTAATCTTGGGTTCGGTAAAAATCCCAAATCGTATACCTTGAGATTTAGAATTATTATAAACTAATAGTAATGTTAGTAATGTAAATATTATCCTTTTTAATTTAAAATGCATGATTTTGTATTTTATATAAAATTGAATAGTTTTAAAATTATTAGGTTTCATGTTATTGATTTTTATTTACTTTTATCATATGCATACAAAAATATTGATTTTTAATTCTTTAAATTAACATCAATAAAATAATTATTAACTATTGAATGTTTATATTACAAATCACAAATAATTTTTTTTATTAGAAGATTAAATATACTTGTTAAAAATCTAACATTAAAATATGAAACGATCATTAATAATATTTGCTTTGTTTAGCATAATTGTGTCATGCCAGTCAAATAACTACAATGTTGATATAAGTGATATAAATGTAAATGTTAAAATCAAGAGGTTTGAAAAGGATCTGTTTGAACTCAACCTGGATAGTATAAATACTGGAATATTAGCACTACAAATGAAGTATGGAAACTTCTTCGAATTATATTCAAGACAGGTTTTACGAATTGGAACTCCTAATACACCAATGTTTTCTGAAAACTTGAAACTATTTTTAACCGATTATACTATTTATAAAAGTTATTTGGAGGTAATAAAAATTTTTCCGGATTTAATTGATATAAAAAAATCCTTTACAAAAGCTTTCTCTTACTATAAATATTATTTTCCAGACAAGTTTGTACCATCTATTTATACAATTATTACAGGATTTAATCATTCTATAGTAGTAGATGAAAATGTGTTAGCTATTGGATTAGATAAATATTTAGGAAGAGAATGTGAATTTTATGACAGGCTAATGATAAGTAATTATTTAAGAATTAATATGCATAAAGATATGATAATATCGGATTGTATGAAGGCTTGGGCATTAACAGAATATGAATTTAATAACTCAGTTGATAATTTAGTAAATAATATGTTATATCAAGGAAAAATTCATTATTTCCAACGAATGATGTTACCTGAAGCCCCTGATACAATAATATTTGGTTTTACAAAAAAACAAATGGATTGGTGTATTTCTAATGAAGAAAATATTTGGAAATATCTTGTTGAGAATAAATTATTGTATAATAATGATTTTTTAACCATTAAAAAATTTATTGAACCATCGCCATTTACTAAAGATTTTTCTGCCAGTTCACCTGGCAGGGCGGTAAATTGGATTGGTTTTAGAATTGTTGAAAGATATATGAATAAAAACCGGGAAGTTGAATTGGAAAATCTAATGGAAACAAATGATTATCAGGAAATTTTACAAAAAGCTAAATACAGACCATGAAAAAGCCCGCAAAAGGCGGGCTTTGTAAATATTTTCTATTCAGGGCTGATAGCTTCAACTGGGCAAACATCAGCACAAGCGCCACAATCTGTGCAAGTATCAGGATCTATTTTATAAATATCACCTTCAGAAATTGCTTCAACCGGACATTCGTCAATACAAGTTCCACAAGCAGTACATTCATCACTAATTACGTAAGCCATTTTTTATAAATTTTAAGTTAAATAATAGTAAAGTTTCACAAAAAACTTCGATTTTTTTAAAAGATCAGCAAATATAGAAAATATTATTAAAAATTTAACAAAGATTAAATTACATTATAAGTTTATAATTAGAATTTATTTATTTGCTAAAAATCATTCTAATTGCAGCAATAATCA
>CAZBZX010000070.1:12177-13640 GCA_964496465.1 uncultured Bacteroidales bacterium | reverse complement strand
TTATTAATTGGAACCAGGTAACAACAGGAGCTTCAAGAAATATATGGGTATTTGTTGCTGATACAATTGATGCAACGGGATGTGCAGCATTGGATAGTTTAGAGATTACAGTAAACAGGAAACCAGAAACAGGCGAGCAATATTATATACCGGATGATTTTAATCCTTAAAAATTCTTAGCTATAAGTAATAACCCATTTTAAGCAATATATAGCTTACATTGTAAAAGTATAAATCAATAGTTTATTTTATTCTTTCCAATTAAATATTTATATTTAGCTAAAATTTAATAATATATGAAACGAACATGAATTTTTTCATGCAAAATTCACAAAAAAGCATGAATAAAATTCATCGGGAGTTCCATACGACAATTGAAAATTAATTTTATACGTATGAAAAAGAAAATCCTATTTCTTGTAATTTCCTTAGTCATCATTTTAATAATTTTTCTAGGTATAAAGCCCATTATTTCTAACTATTATTACAAAAAAGGTCTTATACAAATAGACAGTTTAGAATATGGAAAAGCTATTGATCAATTAAATAAATCAATAAAATGGAAAAAGAATAATGTAAAATCATTTGTTAAAAGAGCCTACTCATATAACAATATTGATAGTTTTAATAATGCTATTAATGATTGTAATACTGCCATTAAAATTAACCACCAATTTTATCCTGCTTATTTTGAAAGGGGATATGCATACTTAAAAACACAAATCCTAGACACAGCTTTAAAGGATTTTTCAAAATGCATTGATAATGACCATAGCCTAACCGATGCATATACATATAGAGGTATAATATATTCAAGTTTGGAAAAATTCGATATCGCAATTCAAAATTTTAATAACGCAATTAAACATGATAGCTTATTTGCAAAGGCTTATTATAACAGGGGTATAGCTAATGCGGCCCTGCATAATTATTTAGAGTCTGTTACAGATTATGATAAGGCCATCGAATTATCAGGGAATAATCTTGAAGCTTTACTTAATAGGGTTGAATCCAAATCGAGCCTGGAGGATTATGCTGGTGCGATTAAAGATTATGATGCCATTATTGAATTAGATCCGAAAAATAAAGAAGCTTTTTTTAACAGAGGGGAATTTAAATATAGATTACATGATTATAAAGGGGCAATAAATGATTTTACGCAGGTAATAAAATTTGATAATAAAAACTTCAATGCCTATAATAAAAGAGCTATTTCGTATGCAAGTATCAAATTATATGATGAAGCGTTAGATGATTTTAACAAAGCATTGAATATCTCAAATAAACCTACTGATATACATTACCAAAAAGGATTAATATTTATGCACTCAAGTAAATTTCAGAAGGCAATTAATGAGTTACAACTTCACATAAAAATTTATAAAACTGATGTTGAAGCTATAATGTTACTTGGTACTGCAAAAGCCCTTTTAAATGACTTTCCTGGTTCCATAAAACAATAT
>CAZBZX010000070.1:0-12077 GCA_964496465.1 uncultured Bacteroidales bacterium | reverse complement strand
GAAATGATTAAAATGTACTGTCAAAATCTTAAGTAACCAGTAATGAAAAAACTATTTATTTTAACAATATTTTTTCCGCTTTCTCTATTTCTATTTGGGCAAAAAGCAATAAATGAAAAAGCATTAGCTGAATTAGATTCGCTTTTTTCACAATATGATACTGTAGGATCCCCTGGCATTGCCGTTTCAATTTATAAAGGAGATTCATTACTAATTTCAAAGCAATATGGTTATGCTGATATTGACCGAAATATAAAATTAAACGAATATTCAAAATTTAATCTTGGTACAATTTCAAATTTTGTTACTGCCATTGCGGTTTTAAAATTAACTGAACAAGGCAAATTTAAACTTACTGATACTATTACAACTTTATTACCTGGCCTGCCTGAGTATTTAAATCAGGTATCCGTCCTGAATTTGCTTCAACATACTTCGTGTATTCCATATCTTAATTTAGGAGATAATAATTTTACTGATTTAACTATTAAAAATTTTATTAACTCTCAATCAAAGTTAACCGGAAACCCTGGTTCAGTGCTATCACCAAACATTGCTAATTATTATATCTTAACCAAACTGGTTGAAAATAAAAGCGGGCTGCCTTATTGGAAGTATATTAAAAAGAATGTTTTCATACCCTTAGGGATGACAAATTCTTATGTACATAACCTAAATAAGAAAAAGTTTAAGACTTCAAATATAGTTACATCTTATAATTTAGGTAATAATTCATTAGTAAAAAATGAAAGTTTAAATTATCATGAAATCAATGGATTATCAAATATTTATATTTCTCCAATTGATTTTAATAAATTAATTGGTGTTTATAATAATTCTGATTTTTTAACTATTGAAAGTATCAATGAATTAACCAATATGCGTTACTTCATTAATTCAAGAATATTTCCATCGATTGCCTGGAAAGCAAAATTTAATTCAGGACATAAATACTTATTTATTTCAAACACCAATTTTGGGTGTACGCATTTACTTTTATATGTGCCAGTTGAAAAATTATCTATTGTAATTTTGTCAAACCAATACCCATTATTCAGATTAATTGAAAAATCATTTAATTTAATTAATATATATTCTGATAAAGTAGAATTTGATCCATTTGAATAATTGAACAAGTAAAAGACTTGCTACCAAAATTTTTTACCTTTCGACTTTAATGTGTTATTAATAATCGTTTAGCACTTAGAAAGTGCCAAGCGATTTTGATATGCATATGATAAATATCATAAGTCATATTAAACCTTAAATAAAGAACCTTTATCAAAAAAATTTATTTATGAAAAAAATAAACAACATTGCGAGGAATGTAATGACGAAGCAATCTGCTATTTCGATACTGTATTGCTGTTAAATCCTTTCTGCATAATTGAAACAGTTCACTTCGTCGCTGCGCTCCTCGTGATGACGAAGTAAAAACCGTCATTGCGAATCTCGAGCATTTGGGATGAAGCCATCTGCTCAATTAAAACCGATTTACCAAAATTATTATTCCACTACATTTGAAACAGATCGCTTCGTCGCTATGCTCCTCGCGATGACGCGGAAAAAGCTCATGATAACGGTACAAAAACGTCATTGCGAGGAATGTAATGACGAAGCAATCTTTTATTTTAATCCTACACTGCTATTAAATCCATTCTTGCCTTATTAAAACAGATCGCTTCGTCGCTATGCTACTCGCGATGACGATATAAAATCGCTAAGCGCTTTAGAAGTGCTTAGCGATTTTCGAAACCTTATGAAATATATCATACCCCCATCAAACCTCAAAAATCGGACATTAGTCATTAAATATTGTTCATTCGTGTAAAAAAAATAAAATAATTGAACCTTTTTACATTTTAACCGTATTAATCACTAGTATTGCATGACAGGCAAAATACTGACAACCGCGAGATTTAACCTTTCACCTTAAATTTTGTATTCAATTGTAAAAAAATTCATATTTTTACCAATTATACTTGATTTATATATGATTTTACCTATTTTTATTTGTAACTTAATTAAATAGTGACCGTAGAAAACAAAATATATAAGAAATCTATATTATTAGATTGAAAATTAACAATTTAACAAAAATAAATTTAAAATGAAAATGAGTATTAATTTAAAACAATTTGCTATGAAAAAATCGACAATTTTTAAAATCGCGATGAGCTTTGCTGCTGCTATATTTTTAGCAGGAAACATATTTGCTCAAAATGTACCTTACACTGAAATGACCGGAACCTCAGCAACTGTGGACTCAGTTACTGTGGGAGCATTAATGCAGTACTATGTTCAACCTGACCCTGCATTAAATGACCCAGGGGTAACTGCTTATGACACTGCATGGAATCAGGCTACAGCTGTTACTAATGGTTATAATTCAACTTGGACATGGTCATGGTTTGGGGGAAGTGGTGGTAGTATTGTTACATCTGCCGCTTGGGATGCACCTTATGCCACAATTAGAATTACTGGAACAGCTGGTACTCTATATACTCTTGAAGTATATGAAACACAAGGTAGTTGTAATGACGGTACACCAACACAATTGAGTATTAGACCTGTTACTGCACCAACCTTTACTGTAAATGATGTAGGTCATCATGATATTTGTAATAATATTGGTATTGCCGGTGTAGACATCTCTATTTCTAGTTTTACAGAAACTGTAGGAGGTGGAACATTAAATTTACTTGCTGATATCGATTGTTATACTGATGATGGTAGTTTAAATTTCGCTACTGCAGTACCTGCAAGAACTTCTGCTGATACTGTTATTAAAGTAGCTGAAACAAGTGGAACACGAACCCAAATTTTAACAGGATATTATATGAGTGCCCAAGGTGGTGCATTAACAAGGTATCGAATTAATTTAGGAAGTTCAATAACTTCTGGTAGTGATAATGGTGTTAATGATGTTATATCAAGAAAATCTGACTTTTTTGAAAATGATTTAGATGGAGTTGTACCGGATGATGTTACAGATTTTACATTCTACGCTGCCACTGACGCTGTTTCAGCAAATAGTATAATTGAATATTGGGTTTATCCAGAACCACAAACTGGAACAATCTATTATATACCTAATGATTTTAGAAAGAACTAGTTTAATTTAACAAACAACAGGGAAAATATTCCCTGTTGTTTTCGATTTTCATTTAAAAGCTTTTAGATCAAATAAAAGCTTTTATTTTAAAATTAATTCTTAGATTAAATTTAGGTCTTGAAAAAAACAATACAATATATAATTTATATTACCGTAATTTTAATCGGATATACAACCTGTTCTTTTTCACAAAGCTCAAAAGTTAGTCCGCCACCATCGGTTTGCCCGGGAGAAAAAGGACTGGTTTATGGGGTTGATGGAAGAGAAAATTCAGGATATATCTGGATAATAAAAGGCGGCTATTTTATTAATGAATCAGGTATACCGTATTCAGGAGATACGTTGATAACTGATACTAATATTGTAATTGTAGATTGGATTGAATCATCAGATATTATATTTGATTCATACTCTTTATCTGTTATTGAATTTACTCCTCTAGGATCACTTGGATGTCTTGGAGATATGACCACTGTTAATATTGGTTTCTATGATAATTCAAAAGTTGTTTTAGAAAATGGGTTAGTAGAGATTGATTTATGTGTAGGTGAAAATAAAACGTTTGATGCAGGCCCAGGTTTTACCTATTATGAATGGGAAGGTGGAGATAATTCAAAACAAGGAGCTGATGCTAGGTATTTTGATATTGCTGAAACCGATCCGGTATCGTATGATGTAGTTGTTCGCGCATTATCAGTTGATAATTGTGAAACTGTAGATACGATAACCGTAAATTACAGGGTATTGCCCAAGATTCAGTTTGAATCGAAATTAATTAATAGTGATAATTCGGTTACTAATCCAGAAGAATTAACTTTGTATGTTGATACCTTAAAAATCTGTAAAGCTGAATATGAAATTTCACCGGGTAATTTTTATGATTATGAATGGTCGACAGGTGATAACACGCAAACAATAACCATGGGTGAAATTGATTGGGATTCAACTATATTTGTAACTGTTACGAATCAGTTTAATTGTCAATCCGATGACTCAATAATGATTACAGCATGCGAAATACCCATTATTGTTCCAACGGCATTTACTCCCGACCAGGATGAAAATATGACGAATGAAACATGGATTATTGATGGAATTGAGCGATTTCCTGATGCAGTTGTAATAGTATATGACAGGCATCAGAATAAAGTATTTGAATCAAAAAGAAATTATCAACCCTGGGATGGTAAAGGGCCAAATGGCAAGCTCCTTCCGGTTGATTCATATCATTATTTAATAAGGTTAAACGACGAAAAAGATCAACATTTTGTAGGCCAGGTAACTATTGTTTATTAAGTGTGAAATATAAGTGCAGAAAATATTTGTTTAGGCTAATTTTACTCTTTCAACTAGTTCTTTTAATAATTGATGCCGATGCCCAGCAAACTTTATATAGCCAGTATATGCTAAATAAGTTTCTGGTAAATCCTGCATTTGCAGGGGCTGAAGGATATACTTCGTTAAGTTTATCAGCAAGAAAAAGCTGGTTAAATTATAAAGCAGCTCCTCGTGTAGTTTCAGTATCAGGCCATACTCGTATTTTGAGTAAAAGCCGTATGAGCAAATCACGATCAATAAAAAAAAGAACCAAGAAAAGAAGACCAAAAGGAAGAGTTGGATTAGGTGGTCATATTTATACTGACCAGAATGCGGCTATATCCCAAACCGGTTTGCAGGGTACCTATGCCTATCATATTCCCATTCGAAGTTCTCAACTATCATTTGGTATGTCATTATCGGCCTACCAATTCCGAATTGATAAAGATATGCTTATAACTGCAGATCCTGATCCATTGATAGAGACACTTCAAAATAAAATTCTACCTGATGCCAATTTTGGGGCTTTCTATACCATATATGGTTTTTACGCCGGATATTCTACATCACAACTGTTTGGAAAATTCTCTGAATTTTCGAGTAATAAAAAAGATATTGAAATGGTATCCGGGAGGTCACATAATATTATTAGCGGCTATCAATATGATTTCGAAAACGATTTTGAGATGGAAGGATCATTTATGTTTAATCTCAGAGAAGGAGAATCTGTACAGGCTGAGATAAGTGCAAAAGGTATTTATTTAAGAAATTATTGGTTAGGATTCTCCTATAAAACAACTAATGAACTTGTTACATTTGTTGGTGGCGGAGCACAAAACTTCTTTTTTGGATATTCCTTCGATATACACTTAAATAAAACTGAGTCAATAAGCAGAAGTTCACACGAGATATTTATTGGTTACCGATTTGGTGATAACAGGAGGAGGTATAGATGGCTTAACCGATTCTAACTTTACATCTACACATAAGTATTCAGAAGCGTCAGGATCCTATCGTTACAATAGAATTAAACTTACTCGTAAATTTATTACCATATTTTTACTCTTTATTTTTGATTTTATAGGGTAATAGTTGTTTCACGCAAAAATCGCAAAGAATAACTCTGCGTATTTTGCATTAATTTTAACGACATTTACGTTAAATAATATAAAAATTCAGTAATAAAATAGGAGAAATATTTTCTTATATAATTAACATAGCATCTCCATAAGTGCCAAACCGATATTTTTCTTTGATCGCCATACCATATGCTTTAAAAAGTAAATCATAACCGGCAAAAGCTGAAACCATCATTAATAAAGTCGACAGAGGCAAATGGAAATTAGACACCATAATATTAGGAATAATCACTTCATAAGGTGGAAAAATAAATTTATTTGTCCATCCATCAAAAGGTTTTAAAAATCCATCTGTTGAAACTGAACTTTCGAGAGTACGCAAAACTGTAGTTCCAACTGCACAAATATTACTCCTGCTTTCCTTTGCTTTATTCACAATTTGAACGGCTTTATCCGGAATAATTATTCGTTCAGAATCCATTTTATGTTTTGTTAAGTCTTCAACATCAACTGTTCTGAAATTTCCTAATCCTACATGTAACGTAATTTCAGCAAAATGTATCCCCTTAATTTCAAGTCGTTTTAATAATTCTCTACTAAAATGAAGTCCGGCTGTAGGTGCAGCAACAGCACCTTCATGTTTTGCAAATATAGTCTGGTATCTATCACGATCTTCAGGTTCAACTTTTCTTTTTATAAATTTTGGTAAAGGAGTTTCTCCAAGGCCATAAAGTGTATCTTTAAACTTTTCATACGGTCCATCGAATAAAAATCGTAATGTTCTTCCTCTTGAAGTAGTATTATCTATAACCTCAGCAACTAAAATGTCATTTTCACCAAAATATAATTTGTTCCCAATACGAATTTTTCTGGCAGGATCAACAAGAACATCCCATAATCGCTGTTCCCTGTTTAATTCTCTTAATAAAAAAACTTCAATTTCAGCACCAGTCTTTTCTTTATTTCCATATAAACGAGCCGGAAAAACTTTCGTATTATTAAACACCATAACATCCTCATCACTCACATAATCAATAATATCCTTAAATGATTTATGTTCGATACTTTTGTCGGCACGGTTAACAACCATCATTCTTGATTCATCTCTATTATCAGAAGGATACTGAGCAATTAGTTCTTCGGGTAAATTAAATTTGTACTGTGATAATTTCATGTGTATATATATTAATTTTTGTTTTTTATATATGCTACATTATAGCTTTTTTCGTCAATATGTTGTAGATTTTATGATTATTTTTTTGAATAGATTAAGCAACTTCGCAATATTGAGATCGTTATACGCATAATTTAGCTATTTGTTTTATCAATTTTTAGTTTTTTTTCAAATTCATTAATTTCTATAGCCTCATCAAGAGAAAAATTACCAATTTTTGTTCTTTCCAACTGGCTAAGGTATGCCCCGCTATTCAAGGCAGCACCAATATCTCTTGCTAATGCCCTGATGTATGTTCCTTTACTGCATAAAATTCGCAAATGTAATACAGGAGCTTCAAAATCTACTATATTAATAGAATAAATTTTAATATTCACAGGTTGCATATCAATTTTTTCTCCTTTTCTTGCATATTCGTAAGCTCTTTTCCCATCAATCCACTTTGCAGAGAAAATTGGTGGAATTTGCTTAATGTCTCCAATAAAATCTTTTAATTTTTCTTCGATATAACTCCTGGTTATATGGTTTATGGGAAAAGTATTATCAACTTCTGTTTCCAAATCAAAAGATGGAGTAGTTTTACCTAAGTACAATTCTGCTATATATTCTTTAGGTTGATTTTGATACTTTTCGATGTTTTTAGTTTCTCTCCCGACACAAATTAACATTAATCCAGTAGCTAATGGATCCAATGTGCCTGCGTGGCCTACTTTAATTTTCTTGTTTTCGATTTTTTTTAATATAATATTTCGAATTTTTTTTACTACATCAAACGATGTCCAATCCTTCTCCTTATTTATTAAAAATATTTTACCATTATATAGTTCTTCACTTGTATATAAATTTTCCACCCAATAATATTAAAATGGCTATTTCAAAAATAGAATCGCAATAATGCCTATTATAAAACAATAAATACCAAAATATACTAGTTTTCCTTTTCGAACAATTGAGACCATCCACTTACATGCTAAAAATCCAGTAATAAAAGCGGTAATAAAACCAACAATTAATGCAACAGGACTAATCCTTTCCGAAGGAATAGATTGATGATTAGACATTAAATCGAGTATATTAGCTGCAATTATTGGAACCAATACCATTAAAAATGAAAATTTAGCTAATTCTTCTTTCTTGTTGCCTAATAAAATACCGGTAGCTATAGTTGATCCTGAGCGACTAATCCCAGGAAGTACCGCAATAGCTTGTGCAATACCAATAATAAATGCATGAATAAAAGAAATTTCTTTCGTGTTATTTCTAGAAAAGTATGTAAAAATTAAAAGTATTGATGTAATTAATAGCATTGAACCAACAAAAACCATATTTCCAGTAAAGTATTTTTCTATTTCTTCTTTTAAAAATAACCCAACGAAAATAACCGGGATCATTGATACTATTATTTTTACAATATATTTTGTTGATTCATTCCATCTAAATTGAAAAAAGTCTTTCAATAAATCTAAAATATCTTTTCTAAATACAACTATGGTGCTTAAAACTGTAGCTCCATGCACAACAATCGCAAAGGTTAAATTCTCTTTAACTTCTGTATTTAACAGAACTTTACCTATTTCCAGATGTCCGCTACTGCTAACAGGTAAAAATTCAGTTAATCCCTGAACTATACCAAGGATCAATGCTTCAAACCAATTCATTTGCAATATTATTATGGAAAGTTATTCTATTCTGATTTTGGTTTCTTCATTATTGCATAAATTTCAAAAAGAAATCCAAATAAAACCATCATAGGTGCTAAAGTAATTCTACGAAAACTAAAAATTTCTTCACTAAATACACTGGGGGACTCTGCTTTTCCTCCAATCATCAAAATAAAACCAATTACAATAACTACAAACCCTATTATTAATAAAATATAGTTTTCTTTACCCAATGCAAAATTTAATTCACGTTTTGAATCTTTTTTGGTGCTCATTTGAATAGATTTAATAAATATTAATGAAAATAATACAAATCATCAGTTTTTAATCGCAAAAATTTATTTACTGCAAAATATGTTGATATCCAATTAATGAAAATTCCTAAAATAATTACAAACGTAAAAAGAATTCCTAAAATTTCAATATCCTTAAAACTAATAATATCAGAAAACTCATTTTGAACCATATAAAGTACTCCGGTAATCAATAAAATTGAAATAATAGCAGCGTAGATACCATGAATAATACCTTTATAAACAAACGGCCTACGTATAAACCTCCTGGTTGCTCCTACAATGAGCATTGTATTAATAATAAACCTTTTTGAATATATCGACAAACGTATTGTATTGTTAATTAAAGTTAAAGCAATAAAAAACATTAATCCACTAAAGGCTAAAAGGATCAAACTAATTTTTTTTACATTTTCGTTAACCAAGTGAATTAAAGATTCCTGATAGTAAATTTCTTTTACTTCAGGAAAATTTGTAATTTCTTTCTCAATAGATGTAATACTATCTGGATTTGCATATTTTGCATAAAATTTAACATCAATAGAGGCCATTAGGGGATTATAGCCGAGAAATTCAATAAAATCTTCACCAAGTTCATCTTGTAGTATTCTGGCAGCCTTATCTTTTGAAATAAATTCGGTTTCTTTAACATAATAAGTAGCATTCAGTTTTTTTTGCAATTTAATGATATCAACTTCCTTTATATTTTCTTTAAGAAATACCGTAAAACCAATATTCTCTTTAACATAATCGGCCAGTTTCTTTGCATTTAACAATAAAATTCCTAAAATTCCAATTAAAAACAATACTAAAGAGATGCTTATTATTGAAGTAATTGATGAATTTCGAAGGCGTCTTCTTGTTATATTTGCTTCTTTAACTGACATCAGAATTATTCGTTTTAAATTCTTTTGTAATTTCTAATGCTATTACCCCAAAAAGAAGTAAAATTAAAATTAGCGAACTGGCAAATGAAATTTTATTACCAAGAAAATATGATGTTGGTTCAAACTTGAACTGAATTGTATGTTCACCCTTGGGAATAATTAATGCTCTTAATATATAGTTTGCCCTTAAATGATCATGAAGTTTTCCATCAATATAAGCATTCCAACCTTTAGGATAATATATTTCAGAAAATACTGCTAACTTATTTGATAAGGATTTACTATTATAGGTTAACTGATTGGGAGAATAATCAATTAATTGTATTGATGCACTATCATTTATATCAGATTGGATATCAGTTAATAAACTTTCGAACTTCTTATCAATCACAGCCGTTTTTAAAGGATTAATACGATTAAGTATATTTATTTCTTCATTGGCATTATCTACTATACTCAAACTATCAACAAACCATGAATTACCAAAAGCATGCATATTTATTAATGGCGGTGCATTTCTGTTATATATTATATATTTAGTATTCAGCATATTAATGACTTCTAAATCTCTAAAAGAATTATATATATCTATCAGATTTTTCTTTTCATTTAGAACATTAATTAATTGCTGCATTTCATTTTGAAGATGATATTCAATCATTTCCTGATATCGTTGCATTTTAGCTCCATGATAACCTCCAAGTGAGTTATGAAAATAACTTGTACTGGCATCCTGAAATGTGCTTACAGATAAATTGAGTACCCTAAAATCAGGATCATTATCTTTTAAGATATACTCATCAGCTTTGCTAGCCTGATATGGTTTTTCTATAATTCTTTCTCTTTCAAAATTATCATTATTTAAATATCTTCTATCTACTGTCCACAAATCAATTAAAACCAGTAATCCAATAAAAATAACAACATGGTTTTTCCTTATTTTGTCTTTTAAATAGAACCATAAGGTAGCTGCAGCCAACAGGATATAAATAAAAGAACGAAAAGAATCACTGCGCAACATTGTTTTTCTATCAATTTTAATTGCTTCTATAAGCCATTCAGGATATCGAGAGTCTGAAGGGGAATTAAAACTAAAAATACCTGAAAATAAAACAAAAAATAATGAAATCCCTCCACTTATAATAAATGCGTATTTTATTGCTTTAAAAGTATCTTGCTTACTTATTTCATCATTTAATAGTTGTTTTAAACCAATAAATCCCAATAAAGGCGCAGCAAACATTGCTATAACCATAATCATTTTTACATCTCTGAATTTATTATAACCTGGAAAATAATCCATCAGTAAATCTGTTATTAACATAAAATTTTTACCCCACGAAAAAATAATAGCAACAATTACAACTGTAATTAACCACCATTTAATAGGACCTTTTGTCACAATAGTTCCAAATATGAATAAAAACATAACAATTGCACCCAAATATATCGGGCCGGATGTCCAAGGTTGATCTCCAAAATACAAAGGCAATGCTTTTATTATTTTTTTAGCATCTTTAATATTATTCTGTTTTAATATTTTATAAGTTTCAGAATCAGTTGATAATTCTGAGTTTGATGATCCACCCTTAAAATTTGGAATTAAAATAGTTAATGTTTCATCAACTCCATAACTCCAGGATAAAGCATAGTCTTTATCTAAACCCGTGGTTTCATTTTCATTATTGCTAACTAAATCGGATTTACTTCTAGTAGAATATTTACTATACTCATAAACACTCCATAATTGAGCCAGGTTACTACCAACAGCAAGTAATACAGGAATAAATAGAAGGAATGAAATTTTAATAAAATTAAAAATTTTACTGTTTTTAACTGCATCGACAAATTCAAAAATAATATATATCAAAACAGCAATTGCTGTGTAATAAACTATTTGCGGATGGTTAATAAAAATTTGAAGCCCTAGAAATATTCCAAATAATCCTAATCCGAGTAAAAGATTTTTCCTATAAGTAAGGTAAACGGAGGCAATTACAGGAGGTATAAGAGCAATAGCTTGTATTTTTGTATTATGCCCGGCTTCAAAAAATATAATAAGGAATGTTGAAAGTCCATATGCAATAGCCCCAGCCATACTTAACCAGGGATTTACACCAAATATTAATAATGCAATATAGAATCCAATGAATGCAACAAACATATAACTTGCTGGTCTTTTACCAATAAATAGTAGATTTTTAATAAAGCTTAACTTATTTCCAGAATATTTCGTGCTAATCAGGTATGTAGGCATGCCACAGAATGGCCTATTTGTCCACAAAGGTTCCTTATTATTTGTTTCTCTAAAATCAACTATTTCTTTGGCCATTCCTTTAAAATGGACAACATCAGATTGATTTAAAACTTTGTTTTGCAATTGAGGATAAAAATAGGCGTATGATACAAGTATAAATAAAATAATAGCTAAAATATGAGGATAGCTTTTTAATAGAATTGTTTTCATAAAAAAAAAAATTATTCTTATACAAAGATAAATTTATGTTTGAATTACAAAAAGTTATTTCTTAAAGGTTAACAAAATTTAATT
>CAZBZX010000069.1:0-13664 GCA_964496465.1 uncultured Bacteroidales bacterium | reverse complement strand
ATATTAATTTAATTATGCAACATTAATGTTGTAATATGCAACATATGACCTGTTTAATTGATATAAGATAAAACTTCAGGTTGAAAATAATATTTATTTTTGTTAATACTGAAAGCTATTATAACTAAACCTAAATAAATTAACATATGAAAAGAAAATTTTTTAATATGCTTTTGTTCTTTATGCTGAGTTTTATTACAAGCATTTATGGACAAAAGTTAATAGTAAGTGGTGAAATTACATCAAAATCTGATGGATTACCATTACCAGGAGTAAATGTACTTGTTTCCGGAACAATACTGGGTACAATTACTGATATTGATGGTAAATATACTATTGAAGTTAATTCACCAGGGGCAGAGTTACAGTTTTCTTATATTGGTTATGTAACACGAATCATTTCTGTTGGGAATAAAACTATAATAGATTTACAACTTGATGAAGAAAAACATGAATTGGATGAGGTTATTGTAATTGGTTATGGTGTTCAGAAAAAGAGTGACTTAACGGGTTCTATTGCTTCGGTTTCAGTAGAAGATATTCAAAAACTACCTAATACAGGTGTTAGCAGTATGTTGCAAGGGATGACAGCAGGAGTAATGGTCTTACAAAATTCCGGTCAACCAGGATCTGAACCTGCGATTCGAGTTAGAGGATTAGCTACAGTAAATGGAGGTAGACCTTTAGTAGTTATTGATGGTATATCTGGCGGTTCATTATCTGATGTAAATCCTTCCGATATTGAATCAATTGAAGTGTTGAAAGATGCAGCATCTCAAAGTATTTATGGCCCTGCAGGTGGAAATGGGGTAATTTTAATTACAACAAAAAAGGGTGTGGAAGGGAAAATTAAAGTTAAATTAGATGCTTATACAGGTGTGCAAACACCATGGAAAAAAGAATTTGATGTTGCAAACTCTCAAGAATTTGCTGAAATATACAATATTTATCAGGAATCAATTGTAGGTGTTGATCCTTATTTCCCGGTTGATGGCTCTGGAACATATCTTGACCCAACTACAAATGAAAAATTATTAAATACAGATTGGGTTGATGAAGTATTTAGAACTGGTTTTATACAAAACTACAATCTATCATTAAGTGGAGGAACTAAAACTGCAAAAGTTTTTATGTCTACAAATTATAATTCTCAAGAAGGAACAATGCAAAAAACTTCTAATGATAAATTTACATTTCGTTTAAATTCTGATGTTAAAATATTTAAAAGAATAACAGTTGGCGAGAATTTTAGTGTATCTAATAATGTTCAAAAATCTCAAGGAGAAAGAAATGAATATGGTTCTCCTGCCAGTACTTCATTACAAATGTATCCGTTTGTTCCGATTTATGCTACTGATGGATCAGGTAACTATGCATATAAAGGTGCAGGATTATTGGCAAATATAAAAAATCCAATGGCTAGTATTGAGTACAATAATAATGTAGCAAATTCACAAGCTTTAGATGGGAATGCATTTATGCGTATTGATATTATAAAAGGCCTGACATTTGAAAGCCGTTTTGGAATGAGTTATAGTCAATATGGATATAGGCAATTTTCACCAATACACACAATTGGTAATGTTGATGATGCAAGTCCATCACTAAGTTTACCTATTAATCAATGTTCGTACAACGATAGGTATGAAAATAGTTGGCAATGGCAGAATTTTTTTAACTACAATTTTTCATTATCAGAACTTCATAACTTTGGCTTAACAGCTGGTTATGAATCAGGGAAATATGTTGATGAGTTTTCTAATCGATTTCAATCATTTACCGATGATAGCCTTCCTTTTAATAAAAATAAATGGGATGAATATGCAAAATTTGATAAATTGAATTTATTACAACCAATTAAAACAAAACCAACAACTAATTATGCATACTTTTTCCGCCTGAATTATGATTATAAAAGTATATTTTTATTTCAAGGTAATTTCCGACGTGACTATTCGTCGAAGTTTGGGCCAAATTCTAGAGTTGGTAATTTTTCGTCTGCATCAATTGGGATAAAGTTTAGTGAATTTAGTTTAGTTAAGAGTTTAAATATAATTGATTTTGGTAAAATACGTATTGGATATGGCGAAACTGGGAATAGTGACATTCAGCCGTTTCAATATTTAGGTTTGGTTGGTGAATTGCAAATGAGCAATTATCCATTTGGTGATGTTGATAATGTAGGAGTAAGTTTAATTACAGCTGGTAATCCTGACCTCAAATGGGAAACTGTTGTAACCCAAAACGTAGGTTTAGACTTAAGATTTCTGAAAAACAGATTAGGTTTTACTCTTGATATTTTTAAACGTATGAATGAGGATATGCTACTAAGGAAATCTATTCCTTTATATGGAGGATTGTATGTATCGGATGCCGGACAGGAACTTGGCGATGCGTCTATTGAAACCAGGCCATTGGCTAATTATGGTACGTTAAATAATAAAGGGTTCGAATTATCATTATCCTTTAAAAACCAGGCAGGAGAATTAAATTATGAAGTAAATGCGAATATTACGCGTGCCATTACAACCATTGATGATATTGGTGATCCATTATATGAGGGTTCTGGTAGAGGTTTGGCTAATGTTTGCCGTACGCAAAATGGTGGGCCTGTATCTGCTTTCTATGGCTATAAAATAGACGGTGTAATACAAGCTGAAGATTTCACATGGTATAAAACTGAAAGTGGCATATGGAAAAGAGTATTAGTTGACGCAAATGGAACAGATATAGTTGAAGGTTTTGATGCTAATGGAAATCCAGTTCAGTATACTATTTTAACAACCACTGTTTTACCTGGAGATTTTAAATATGTCGATTCAGATGGGGATGGATCTCTTTCAACCTTTGATATGGTTCAGATAGGGGATCCAAATCCGGATTTTACATATGGTTTAGGAGCTAATTTTGAGTATAGTAATTTTGACTTAAATTTATTTTTCCAAGGAAGTTATGGAAATGATATTTTTAATATGTTAAAAGTTAATTTTTACACGATAAGTAATGGGGGTTTAAATATTTCTAATGATTTAATAAATGGATATATTCCTCCACTATATAATGAAGGTACGGATAACACTGCCCCAGCAGCCTTAACCGAGCCTAGAAATATGAATACTGGTGTCCCACGTTTAGATGGGAATATGGCTTCTTCTGAATTTTTTGTTGAAGATGGATCCTATTTAAGATTAAAAAATTTACAGCTTGGTTATACTATTCCTCCAACTTCTTTGGAGAAATTGAAAATTCAGAAATTGAGAGTTTATATTGGAGCTAAAAACTTACTTACATTTACAAAATATACAGGAAATGATCCTGAAGTTAACGAAACTTCAATTTTAGAACGTGGATTTGATAGGGGAACTTATCCTCAATCAAAAATGTTTTTGGTTGGATTAAATATTAATTTCTAATTTTAAAAATTAAAATAATAATGATGATAAAGAGTAATCTATTGAAAACAATTTTATTTATTATAATAACATTGTTTATATCAATTTCCTGTAGTGAAGATTTTCTTGATACTAAGCTTACAGGAGTGTCTACAGAAGAGTTTTATTATTCATCAATAGATGGAATTTCACAATTAGTTACTGGCACATATGCGGGTTTAAACGTTTGTGCAGCTGGTTTACATACTTTAGATGTGATGTATATTGCTTATGGAAGTATTGCTTCTGATGAAGCAGAAGCTGGAGGAGAGCAAGGTGCGCATGATATAATGGATTTTCAGCGATGGGATCAGGGTGATCCTCAAGGGCCAAGTGCTGAGTCAAAAGGGATTTCAGAAAATAACTGGGGCTATAATTACAAAGTGATAGCTCGTGCAAACCAAGCTTTAACAGGTGTTGAATACTATAGAGAAAAAAATTCTAGTATAGATCATGATTCTGCAGCTCTTTTAGATCAATTTGAGGGTGAATTGGAGTTTATACGAGCCTTTACAATTTTTAAATTAACTCAAATATACGGCGGTGTTCCAATTATTGATCATATTTTAGGAAGTGAAGATTATGATGCTATTAAAAGAAACTCAGTTGCTGAATGCCTTCATTTTGTTCAGGAACGTTTATTAATTGCTATTGAATTATTACCTGAAAAAAGTCAATATGCTATATCTGATATGGGAAGAGCTACAAAAGGAGCAGCAAAATCCTTGCTTGCAAAAGCATATCTTTACGAATCTAGTTATGCAGAAAATTATTCTGCTGATGTCCGTTTTACAGGTTGTGAAAATAAATATTCGTTGGCATTGCAAAATGCTGAAGAGGTAATGCAGTCAGGTGAATATAGGCTGGTTGGTATTAATGGCGAAACATTTGATACGTATTGGAATCAAAATGGCTCGCCAATTTATACTGAAACACCTGGGTTTAGGTATATATTTTCTGTTGCTGGCGAGAATTCTGATGAGTCTATATTTGAAACCCAGGCTATTAACGATGGATTAGGCTATATGCAAAGTAGGGGATCTTATTTAACTATATATATGGGAGTTAGAAATGTGGACGCAACAACTTTAGGCTGGGGTTTCAATTGTCCGACAGAGGATTTATTAAATGCATTTGAAGATGGAGATCCAAGAAAAATAGTAACAATTGGAGAAACAGGAGATCCTATTTATGTTGCTGAAGGTTGGGGAAGCATGGATTGTATGGCATCACCCACAAATATGATAAGTAGAAAATATGAAGTTTCACCTGAAGAATATTGGACAAATCAAGCTCATGCTAATAATGGTCCAACGAATTTCCCATATATTAGATATGCAGATGTTATTTTAATGGCTGCAGAGGCATCACTTAAAACAGGAGCAGACGGTAATGCTTTAACGTATGTTAATATGATTAGAAAAAGAGCTAGAAATGGTGAAAGTACTGGTGTTCCTGCTGATTTGCCAAGTGTTACTTTTAATGATATTATAAAAGAAAGACAATTGGAATTAGCTCTTGAAGGCCATCGTTTTTTTGATTTGGTTCGATGGGGCAAAACTGATGTTATGGTTGGACAAGAACTTCAAAAGTATTTAGGTGGAGTTGCTCAACCTTCTCCTGCAATATGTGATTTTACTGTTGGAGTAAATGAGTTTTTTCCACTTCCATCAATAGAAATTATTAATGCAAATGGTAATTTTGAACAGTATGACGGATATGAATAGAAATTTAATTTGAAACATAAAAAAGGGGCTTGAAATAAATCAAGCCCCGTTTTTATTTTGATATTAAAGTATTATAGTTGTGGACCGGCAGCTACAAGCCTTTTACCTTCTTCGTTATCAGTATATTTATCGAAATTTTTAATAAACCTCGATGCAAGATCTTTAGCTTTGGTATCCCATTCTGCAGGATTTGCATATGTATTTTTAGGATCAAGGATCTTGTCGTCAACCCCTTCTAACTTAGTTGGCACTTCAAGATTGAAGATCGGGATAACCTTTGTTGGTGCTTTTTCAATTGAACCATCAAGAATCCGGTCAATTATACCTCTCGTATCTTTAATAGATATTCTTTTACCTGTGCCGTTCCATCCAGTATTAACAAGATAAGCAGTGGCACCAGCAGCTTCTATTCTTTTTACAAGTTCCTGTCCATATTTAGTAGGATGTAAGGATAAAAACGCTGCTCCAAAGCAGGCGGAGAATGTAGGTTGAGGTTCAGTAACACCTCTTTCTGTGCCAGCCAATTTAGCAGTAAATCCTGAAAGAAAATGATATTTAGTCTGATCAGGGGTTAATTTTGAAACCGGTGGTATAACACCGAATGCATCTGCAGTTAGGAAAATCACTTTTGATGCATGACCTGCTTTTGATATAGGTTTAATAATATTATCAATATGGTAAATTGGATACGAAACGCGGGTATTTTCTGTAACGGAGTTATCAGAAAAATCAATTTTACCATTCTTATCAACTGTAACGTTTTCTAATAAAGCATCTCGTTTAATTGCTTTATAAATATCAGGTTCTGATTCTGGATCAAGATTTATTGTTTTTGCATAACAACCTCCTTCAAAATTAAAAACACCATCATTATCCCAGCCATGCTCGTCATCTCCAATTAATTGACGTTTTGGATCTGTTGATAATGTAGTTTTGCCAGTTCCAGATAATCCAAAGAAGATGGCTACATCCCCATCTTTACCAACATTAGCAGAACAATGCATAGCTGCAATACCTTTTAAAGGTAGATAATAATTCATCATAGCAAAGAGTCCTTTTTTCATTTCGCCACCATACCAACTGCCTCCAACAACATGCATTCTTTCAGAAAGGTTGAAAACGGTATATACTTCAGAGTTTAATCCATGTTCTTTCCACTTAGGATTCACAGTTTTTGATGCATTAAGTGAAACAAAATCTGGTTCGCCATAATTGGCTAGTTCCTCTTCAGTAGGTCGTATAAACATATTTTTAACAAAATGGGCCTGCCATGCAACTTCCATAATAAAGCGAACTTTTAAACGTGTATCTTCATTTGCACCACAATAAGTATCCATTACAAATAATCGTTTTCCGGAAAGTTGTTTCGTTGTTAATTTTTTCAAATCATTCCACACTTTAGGTGTTGTTGGTTTATTATCGTTTTTAGCATTTTCAGAAGTCCACCATATTGTGTCTTTAGAAGTATTATCTTTAACAATAAACTTATCTTTAGGTGATCGTCCTGTAAAAACTCCAGTCATTACATTTACAGCACCAAGTTCGGTCAGCATTCCTTTTTCATAACCTTCTAATCCGGCTTTAAGTTCTTCTTCATAAAGAAAATTGTAGGAAGGATTATGAACGACTTCTTTAACATCGATAATTCCGTATTTTTCTAAATCTTTTGGTACTAAATGAGTCATTTTTATAATTTTAATTAGTTAATAAATATTCGCAATATTTTGATTTGCAAAATTATAAAAAAGCCATCCCTGAACATATTTTTTGTGATTTTTAACATAATAGTTTAGGAATGTGATTTTTTATATAAATTATATTGTTTTTGTTTGTTTTTTTAATAATATGAAAGTAAAATATTAGTATTCTTTAAAATTTGTAATTTATAATATGAATAAAACATAGAAATACGAAAATTGTTTATTATTAAATTATAAATAAACAAATAACTTTAATTTAAAGAAATATAAAGGGAAAAATTAAGGATTTATGGATATAAAAAAAGGTATTATTGCAATACCTTTTTCGACTAAGATTATTGTTTTTTTAGGTTATTTCAAAAGGACTAACTGATTCTTTACCATATTTGTCTTTACATGCTAATAACTTCTCTTTTTGATCTTTCATAATATCCAGAAAGGCTTGAGGAATATCTTTTTCATTAGCGTATATTTTTTCCATTCTTTCAATTTTTTCTAAAAACTTTCGCACCCTAATAGTAAATTGTTTTTCATATAATTCTTTTGGATAGTCCCTGTTAAATATTTGTTTAAATAATGGTTTCAAATCTTCATATTTTGGGATGTATCCGATGGGAGTTTTAATAGCATCATATTCTTTATGAACCCTACCTTCCATCCAAATTAACCAAACTTTTTTATCTACCTTTTCACAAAGAAATTCACCATTTTCCAGTATAAAATAGTTAGTAGCAAATACTAATGGTGCTTTATTAAGTTTATTTCCAAATTTAATATGATTATCAATATACTTACCTAATTGAACAACCAGAAAATCTAAATTAGCCATAGGACTAAATTTTCTAACACCTACTTGGCCTATAGTTGCTGCAGTTGTTTCAGATTCGATTGTGGCTCCGATATATACACCATGCTCCCAGCTTAGGCTTTGAAATACTGGTACTGATGTATCAGAGTCACGCCCTCCATATATAATACCTTCAATTGGAACACCTTCTGGATTATGGAGGTTAGGATCGGCATTTGATAATTCGTTTATCCTTACGGTATATCGGGCATTTTTATGTGCATGTTCCACTTTTTTACCATCTTTATCAACATCTCCAAGTTTCCAGTTTTCACTAAAATGGTTCATTCCTTCATTGGGCAATTCTTTGCCCATATTTAACCAGTACGAATTGCCATTATTTATCAATATATTAGAAAAAATTAACTCCCTTGGTGTTGTAAGGACTTCGTAAATAAAAGGATCGTCATTAGGGTTAACATCAGTTATAATACCAAATATACCTTGTTCTATATTTACAGCATGACAGGTACCATCATTCCATTCTTTTAAATATGCAATATCATCCCCGACAATTGTCTGACCTGGCACCATGGCAGTTGAAGTTTTCCCACAAGCACTAGGAAATGCGCCGGTGAAATAAGAAATTCTATTTTTTCCTTCTGGCTTAATTCCCATAATAAACATGTGTTCAGTCAGCCAATCTTCATTATTTGCTTTATATATAGCTAAGCGTAGTGCCAGCTTTTTTAAACCAAGGCTATTCCCTGCATATTGATTGTTTACGGTAAATACCCTGTTTTCTTTTAAATCCATGTAAATCCTTCTTTTATCGATATTTTTAGTATTTCCTCGTTCATCTAAATTTCCTGCAGAATGAACAAGATAAAAGAAGTTTTCCGAATTTTTTAATTTTTTAAATTCCTCATAACCTGATCTATACAATATATCTTCACTATGACCAACATAGGATGAATCGGTAATTTGAAGCGCACAAATTGAAAATTTTGAATTTAATGGACCTAGACAAAAAAACCTGACTAATACTTCTTTACCGGCCATTGTACCATCCATTATTTCTAATACTTCTTTTATACCTTCTTCTCTGGGCTTAGTATTAATTACTTTACTCATTTTCATTTCAGGTGTAATAAGTACACTTGTGTTTTCTTTGTCTCTGGCCTGATCATAATATCCATCATAATGAATGGTATGCCCTTCCATATTAAGTTTCCTTTCCTCACCTGTTCTCAGGGCCATTTCCCTTACATATTCTATATCTTCTTTAGCATCTGTTATTATAGTGACTTTTGAGGGTTTTAATAATTGAGTAAATTCTTCAACTATTCTAATAACCTTTGGATTATTTAAATACTCTAGTTTATTTAAATCTTTCTGACTTATAATATTTTTATCAATATTCATTATTATAATTTTTATTATTTCTTAAATAGTTATGTAAATTTAGTATAACATATTCTTTTTTACATATTTTTTTGCATATTTATTATAAAGATCTATAAATAATTGGTTTTATTACCTCATTTTATTTATTTAGAAAATATTACTTTGTTTTACAAAATTAAATATTTCAGTATTTATTAATACTTAAATAATAAACGCACTAATTTTTGCTGAATTGAAAGTTAGAAATTATTAGTATCGAAATAGTTAAAAATAATGATGGATCAAAAAAGTAATTGGGATGATTTTATAAATGATTTCAAATCTTATCTTAAATTAGAGAGATCTTTATCTCCAAATTCAGTTGAGGCATATATAAGAGATGTTGAGAAATTAAAAGATTTTATTGATATTCATCAGTTAAATATTTCGCCTTTACAGATTAAAAATGAGGAATTAAAAAAATTTATTGAATGGATTCATCAATTAGGAATAAGCGCAAGAAGTCAGGCTCGATTAATTTCTGGTTTAAAATCATTTTATAAATATTTGATTCTTGAAGGAAAAATTCAAAAGGATCCAACAGAATTGCTGGAAACTCCAAAATTAGGCAGAAAATTACCTGATGTCTTATCTATTGAAGAGATTGATGAATTGATTGCTGCTATTGATTTAAGTAAACCAGAAGGACAGCGAAATAAAGCGATAATTGAAACACTATACAGTTGCGGTTTGAGAGTATCAGAATTGGTAAATTTAAAAATATCTGACTTATATTTCAATGATAAGTTTATACGAGTTGTTGGAAAAGGAAATAAAGAGAGACTTGTCCCAATAAGTAATAAAGCAATTCAAGAAATTAAGTTATACACTGAACATACCAGAACTCATATTTCTATTCAAAAAGGGTTTGAAGATTTTTTATTTTTAAATAGAAGAGGAAAGTTATTAACTAGAGTTATGATTTTTACAATTATTAAAGATTTGGTTGAAAAAATTGGGTTAAAAAAATCTATTAGTCCGCATACTTTTCGACATTCATTTGCAAGTCATTTAATTGATGGCGGAGCTGATTTAAGAGCTGTACAGGAAATGTTAGGACATGAATCAATAATTACTACTGAAATATATACACACCTTGATCGTGAGTATTTGAGAGATGCAATTATTCAATTTCATCCCAGAGCTTAGATTGTGTTTAAATAATTGCAATAATTAGAGAAAGTTGATCTTTTTTCAAGGATTTTATATTGAAGAACATCTCAATATTTATTCTATTTTAATATAGTTTTTAATCTTTTTTAATACTTTTGCACTCTTTATTTTAAAATTCGATATAAATAATTATAAAACTTACTTAAAATCAATAAAATGTCAACAGTTAAAAGAGTTTACACATTCGGTGATAAAAAGGCTGAAGGAAAAGCCGAAATGAAAAATTTGCTAGGTGGAAAAGGTGCTAATCTTGCAGAAATGAACCTTATTGGGGTTCCAGTTCCTCCTGGATTTACTATTACAACAGAAGTATGTACAGAATATAACAAACTTGGAAAAGAAAAAGTTGTTGAATTATTAAAAAAAGATGTGGAAAATGCTATGATTTTAGTTGAAAAAGTCATGGGTACTAAATTTGGTGATAAAGAAAATCCTCTTTTAATGTCAGTTCGTTCTGGGGCAAGAGTATCAATGCCTGGAATGATGGATACTGTTCTTAATTTAGGTTTAAACGATGATGCAGTTATAGGAATTGCTAAAAAGACTGGCAATGAAAGATTTGCATGGGACTCTTATAGACGGTTTGTACAAATGTACGGCGATGTTGTTTTAGGAATGAAACCTGAATCAAAAGAAGATATTGATCCTTTTGAAGAAATAATTGACCAGGTAAAGGAGTCAATTGGAGTTGAAAATGATAATGAACTTGGAGTAGCTGATTTGAAAGATTTAGTAGTGAAATTTAAAGCTGCTGTAAAAACTAAAACCGGACATGATTTTCCAGTGGATCCTTGGGAACAACTTTGGGGAGCTGTTTGTGCTGTTTTTGATAGCTGGATGAACCCAAGAGCAAAATATTATAGAGCTATGAACCAAATACCTGAAGAATGGGGAACTGCAGTTAATGTTCAAGCAATGGTATTTGGAAATATGGGTAAAAATTCAGGCACAGGAGTTGCTTTTACTCGCGATGCAGGTACTGGAGAAAATATTTTCAATGGTGAATATTTAATTGATGCTCAAGGTGAAGATGTTGTTGCTGGTATTCGTACACCACAACAAATTACAAAAGAAGGTTCTTTAAGATGGGCTGAATTAGCAGGTATTTCTGAATCTGAAAGAGCATCAAAATATCCATCACTAGAAGAATATATGCCAGGGGCATTTAAAGAATTAAATGAAACACAAAATAATTTAGAAAAGTACTTTAAAGATATGCAAGACCTTGAGTTTACAATTCAGGATGGTAAACTTTGGATGCTTCAAACCCGAAATGGTAAACGTACAGCTGCTGCTATGGTTAAAATAGCCATGGACATGGTACGTGAGGGAATGATTGATGAGAAAAAAGCAATTCTTCGTCAGGAACCTAATAAATTAGATGAATTATTACATCCTGTATTTGATAAAGGTGCTATAAAATTAGCAAATGTTGTGGCGAAAGGATTACCTGCTTCTCCTGGAGCAGCGACTGGCCAAATTGTTTTCTTTGCAGATGAGGCTAAGAAATATCCTGTTTCTATTTTAGTTCGTATTGAAACCTCTCCTGAAGATCTTGAAGGGATGGATATCGCTAAGGGAATTTTAACTGCCCGAGGAGGTATGACTTCTCATGCAGCTGTTGTTGCCCGTGGAATGGGTAAGTGTTGTGTTTCTGGTGCAGGAAGTTGCCAAATTGATTATAAAACCCGTACTATGAAAGCAGGAGGTAAAACCTTAAAAGAAGGTGACTGGATTTCATTAAATGGTTCGACAGGTGAAGTTTACGATGGTAAAATTGCTACTATTGATCCTGAGTTAAGTGGTGACTTTGGCGAAATTATGAAACTAGCCGATAAATATAGGAAATTAAAAGTGAGGACTAATGCAGAAACTGAAAGGGAAAGCAAGATTGCAATTAAATTTGGGGCTGAAGGAATTGGACTATGCCGAACAGAACATATGTTTTTTGAAGGAGAACGAATTGTTGCTATGCGTGAAATGATTTTAGCTGATGATGAAGCTGGTAGAAGAAAAGCATTAGAAAAATTATTACCAATTCAAAGAAGAGATTTTAAAGATGTTTTCAGAGCCATGGCGGGATTACCTGTAACTGTACGTTTACTTGATCCACCTTTACATGAATTTGTTCCTCATGAGGAAGCAAATCAGAAGGAAATGGCAGAAGAAATGGGTGTTTCAGTTGAAGTAATTAAGCAAAAAGTGGAAGATCTACATGAGTTTAATCCTATGTTAGGTCATCGTGGATGCCGATTAGGAAACACTTATCCAGAAATAACTGAAATGCAAGCAAGAGCTATTATTGAAGCTGCATTGGAATTAAAAACTGAAGGGGTAAAAACTTTTCCTGAAATTATGATTCCGTTGATCGGAACAGTAAAAGAGCTTAAAATGCAGGAAGATATTGTAAGATCAGTCATTGAAAATGTATTTAAAGAAAGAAATGATCAAATTGACTATATGCTTGGTACTATGATAGAAATACCAAGAGCAGCATTAACTGCAGATCAAATTGCTGGTGTAGCTGAATTTTTCTCTTTTGGAACAAATGATCTTACCCAGATGACATTTGGTTATTCTCGTGATGATGCTGGGAAATTTTTACCAATTTATATCCAAAAAGGAATTTTGAAAAATGATCCTTTCCAGGTATTAGATCAGGAAGGTGTTGGTCAATTGATTGAAATGGGAATAAAGAAAGGTAGAAGCACAAGAAGTAATCTTAAAGTTGGTATTTGTGGTGAACACGGTGGTGAACCATCATCAGTTGAATTTTGCCATAGAGTGGGAATGAATTATGTAAGTTGCTCACCATTCCGGGTACCTATTGCACGTTTAGCTGCTGCGCAGGCTGCTTTAAGATAGTATCACCGGCCTCTGGCCAGTACCTATACCTTCATAATGATATTGTTATAGAATAATCCGGCCTCTGGCCGGTTTTTTTTTTGCTATAATTACCCTATCTTTATTTAAATTTTTTTATGATCCTTATTGCAGACAGCGGTTCATTTAAAACGGATTGGGTAATTATAGATGGCTCAAATTCAATTCAATTTGCTACCAAAGGATTAAATCCGTATTTTATTGATTATAAATTCTTTAAACAAGAGCTTGATAGGAGCTTTTCAAAAAATATAATTAAAGAAGAAATTGATAAAATACATTTTTACGGCACTGGATGTGGTGCGGAACAGCAAAAAGTAAAAATCAATCAATTTTTGAGGGAATATTTTATAAATGCTAAAATCGAAGTTGATACAGATTTATTAGGAGCAGCAAAAGGTTTATTAAAAAACGAACCTGGAATTATTGTGATTATTGGAACAGGAACAAATGTTGGATATTACGATGGGGGAAAGATAATACAACTAAAACCCTCACTAGGATATATTTTAGGGGA
>CAZBZX010000068.1:10796-13734 GCA_964496465.1 uncultured Bacteroidales bacterium | reverse complement strand
AAGATATATCATTTACGTTAACTGCATGATTATGAAAAAAATACTCGCTTTTAAAGGTAGTCCGAGAATAAATGGTAATTCTTCCATTTTATTAGAATCTTTTTTAAAAGGTGCAATTAACAATACAAATCAAGTAGAAATTATTGATGCTCATTCTATTAACTTAAAATTTTGTACAGGATGTTTACGCTGTAACATTTTGGGCAGATGTTCAATTTATGATGATGATTGGACTGTAATAAGTAAAAAAATTGAAGATTCTGACATTCTAGTGTTTTCCTCTCCCATTTATTTTCACCATGTTACCGCAGCATTAAAAAAAATAATAGACAGGTTCAGGTCATTTGTTAAAGTTCAGATTACGGAATCTGGATTAGATCATACACCCTGGAAAATCTGGAAAAAAGATTTTGTTTTATTACTTACAATGGGATCATCTGATTCTACTGATGCAAAGCCTGTTATTGAATTATTTGAGTTTATGAAATCAATACTTGGCACTAAAAACAATTTACATGTTATAACTGCAAATAGGCTTGCTGTAGTTAAACAAATAAATAAAACGGAACAAGAGCTTAAAACATTATATAAAAAATTAGCCTTACCAGAAAATTTAGTAAACAATGATATTCATTCCAACCGGCAAATAATCAACAAAGCAAATCAATTAGGCATTGAATTATCAGGCAAAAAATAACACATCAATTTCTTAAAATATGTTAATATTTATGATAATAGCTTTTTTGATGCAGTAAGCGATTTAACTTCAGTGACAATGGCTACAATTCTAGTGAATGGTGCAGCAAATGTGAATTGCCCGATTGTTTATGTTGAATAATGGGTGTTAAGACAAAAGATAAAAGATAAAAGTTAGGTTCTTAATTCTTAAATCCTAAATCCAATTATTAATACATCATCTATTTGAGATAAGTCGCCTTTCCAACTATCAAATGCACTCTCAATGATTTCTTTTTGTTCTGACATCGACTTATTTGATATTTTAATAAACATATCGCGTAAATTCTTTACCATGAATTTATTTTTAGTATCCCCTCCCATCTGATCCTGAAAACCATCTGAAGCTAAATAAATCATATCACCCTTTTTAACTTCAACTGAATGGTTCGTAAATTTTTCCTGCTCTTTCAGGTATATACCTATTGGCATCCGATCTGCTTTATAAATAATAAGTTCCTTATTTCTTACAATCGTAAGTGGATTATAAGCACCTGCAAAAGTAACCTTCTTAGTTTTATCGTTAATAACTAACAAGGCAATATCCATTCCATCCTTAGCTTCTCCTTCTTTTCCAGTTTGTCTTAACGATTTTTTAACTTCCTCGCGTAACACAGTTAATATTTCTCCGGCCGAAATTTTATTTGTCATTTGACCCACAATTTTATTTATTAGTGTTACTCCGAGCATGCTCATAAAAGCTCCGGGCACACCATGTCCTGTGCTATCTGCCGCAGCAACAATTATACAATCGTTAATTTTATTCAGGTAATAAAAATCGCCACTTACAATATCTTTCGGGCGGTAAAAAATAAAATGCTCACCTAAATAGGTGTTAAAATTTTCTTCCGGTGGTAAAACAGCATTTTGAATTCTGCTTGCATAATGAATACTTGCTTTTATATCTTCGTTTTGTTTTTCGATCTGGTCTTTTTGCTCCATCACGAAATTACGCTGTGCTTCTATTTCATCTCTTTGCGCTTCAATCTCTTCTTTTTGTGTCATGATTTCTTTGGTTCTCTTCTTTACTTCCTCTTCAAGTATTTCTTTTGCCCGTTTTAAATTTTCGAGTCGAACCCTTATATAAGTTAAAACGCCTGTAACAATAATAATTATTGATAATATTATAAACCAGGCTGTTCTCCAGAATGGCGGCTTAATTTTAAAAGCGTATTCAGAATCATTACTTCCGAACCAATTTCCACCAGCATATTTCAGTTGAACAATAAATTTATATTCTCCTGGAGGAAGATTAGAATATGTTACCATGCGGAGTTTTGTTTCAGCATTCCAGTCAATATCATACCCTTCAAGCTTATACCGATAAACTAAACTATTACTAGCTTTAAACCATAAACCGGTATAATAAAATGACAAATGGTTTTTATTATATCTGAATTTATTTACATTGCCTTCAATTTCGGTAAAGAATACGCTCTTTTTTGTGATAAATATTTTTGGTTGAACTGTTCCACACAATTCTCTTGATGAGTGGTAAATAATAACTCCATTTGCTGTTCCTATCCAAACATTATTCAAACTATCCTTATATAAAGCATTTAAATTCGGTTCAAGATAAGCTACACCATCATCTTCACCATAATATTCAAAAATACTATCAGAAATATTATATAAATCAATCCCTTCATTACTTACCATAATAATATTTCCATATTCATCTGCTGATAAACTTTGAATTGAATTGGTGCGTAAACCGTTAATTTCATTATAATTATAAATGTTTTCACCGTCATATTTATATATACCGTTATCCGGACTATTAATCCATATATTTCCTCTACCATCTTCAATAGTTGAGTAAACTATTTTATTTGAAAACGTATTAAATAATTCAGAAAAAGATTTAACACTTTCATTTTCTATATATGCTAATCCACCACCATCAGTTGAAATCCAGGTCCTATCATTTGAACCAACATAAACAGAATACACATAATTCGAGGCTAATCCATTATCAAGATTGAAAACTGTAAATTCATCTGGTTTATCTAAATTGTATCTGGTAGCACCTCCGCCAAGTGTAGAAAACCATATTATTTTATTTTTACCGGTAATGTTAATTACATTATCGTTTGATAGTCCATTACTTGAATTAATATGCTTGAAGTCAAAGCTTTTAGGATTTATACGAAAAACACCATAACCATATGTCCCTGCCCAAATATATCCATACATGTCTTTG
>CAZBZX010000068.1:1805-10786 GCA_964496465.1 uncultured Bacteroidales bacterium | reverse complement strand
AAAGAGTAATAATCATATTTTGGATCATCAAACAATTTAATTTGTTCGAAATCACCCATTTTATCTTTACAAACTTTATATAATCCCTGTTGGGAAGCAAACCAATAGTTACCTTCATTATCGATCGTTAAGCTAAAAATATTTTGTACATCTACCTTGTCTTCTTTATCAAGAAACTCTATGTTATTATTTTTCCGAATTGCTGCACCCTGCGGGGTACCAATCCAAATGTTTCTTTCCCTATCAATAAAAATAGTTTTCGTTTTTATATCAGGTAAACCATTTTGTTTCCCATATACTGTGTAGCTAGCTATATCTGCATCATTAAATACATTTTTAATAATACCTTTCCTATTTGTACTTATCCATAACTCTTTATCTGACAGGTAAATAAAATTATTTTGTGATCCAAATTCCCAATCTGAAACTTTTGATAACTCTTTTTCTTTAATATTATAATTACAAATTCCACCATCCTCCATTCCAATCCATAAATCGTTTCCTTTTACTAATAAATGTTTAACAATATTATCAGGAAGACCATCAGACATCGTAATTTCATCAACAAACTTTTTCTCTTCAATATTGTAAACAGATATTCCTTGGTCGGTACCAAAATATAAATTCCCTAAAGAATCTTGTACAATTCTATAAACGTAGTTATCCAGCAGGCTATCATCTGTACTTAGATTATATAATCTTTTTCTAATTTCTCCCGAATAATAATAAACTCCTTCTCCCAGGGTCGAAAACCATATTACACTATCCATATCCACGAAAAAGGAAGATATTCCTTCTAGGGGAAGACCTTCTTCAGGATTAAATTTTGAAAATTCTTTACCATTAAATATTGAAATATTACCAGATTCATGACCAATCCATATATTTTTATCATTATCCTGAATTAAGGCAGTTACTTTATTATCCGCTAAACTATCTTGTGTTGTAAATAATACAAAATCTATACCATCGTATTTAACCAGACCATAATTTGTTCCAAACCAGATATATCCTGATTGATCCTGAAAAATGGTATTGACTTCAACATTTTTTTTATTTTTTAATATTTTAAATGAATAAAAATGTGGGCTTTGCGCATTTAAATTAAAAAAGGCGATAAAAATTAATAAAACAATAAACAGATATTTATTCCCCATTATTTTGGTATTAATTCAATTTTAACATTAACTTGAATTTCTTCAGCAATTTTTTGATTTACTACTGACGGAATTGTAATATGATGATCTTCAAGCAAAACTGTAAACTCAGAATCTATAGTAATTTTATTTGCAGTTACTTTTATATTGCATTTAATTATTCTTTCCTGTTCAACACCATGACTATTAAATTTCCCCTTTCCCCTTATTTTATAAGTACCTGGGGTTAATAAATTAATATCTTCAATAATTTTCCCAGTGAAACTGGTATTTGGGTATATCTTCGACTCCAGATAGTTTTCGTTAAAATGCGTTTCCTGTAAAGCACTATTAAAACCATGAAATGTATTCATTGGTACCCGAAATGCAAAAGACCGTTCAGAAATATTTAATAATCCAATCAATTGATTAGAACTTGCTGATATAAGCTCAAGTGGTGCATCTGATGTAAATTCAATGGTACCTTTAGATACAGTAAATATATTTTGTGCAATAGAACTATATCCTATGATTATTAGAATTATTATAATAATAGATTTCTTCATATGTAATTCATTTAATTATAATTTAAAATAACGAATAATGTTGAATCCAAAATGTATATCACCATCAAGCCAGCTGCCAGTTGTTTCAGGGATAAATAATTTTTCTGTCATTCCACTTGAATTTGAAAAATTTAGTTGAAACACATGACCACCGGTTTCTATTTCAAAACCTAAAGCTAACGAATTATCAAAATCATCAGCTGTTTTACCAGGAAATAAATAATAGTATTCGCCCGAAAAAGTAAATCGATTGGTTATCTTATATCGCCCACCTAGGCCTATGGCCGGAACTGTATTTTGTTCTTTTTTAAATTTCACCATGTTCCTGTGTACAATTACTGGAACTAGCTGAACAGATATTTTTTCATTCATCTTTCTGGATATCAATAATTCATGCGTATAAAATAATCGTGCAGTAGTTGGGTATTCATCATTATCAGTTAGCCATTTTAAGGATTTATATGCAATCCCTTCCAACAAAGTGATAGTAACAGGAAATGGTTTTTGACCAGATGATTGTCTGGCAATCTTTATTTTAGCAAACCCATCGTATATTTTTTCATAACTACTTCTACCAATGCCCAGTGAAATTCTGTCGTTTAATCCATACTCAAAACCAAAGCGTATGGATGATTGATCAAGCCCAAAAAATTCATATGTACCGCCATTAATTTCACCAAATCGATGTGATATTGAAAAAACAAGTTCATTATCAGGGGCCAACTCACTGGTGTAACCATTAATTAAACGGACTGTTTTAAATGTGCCTGTTTCGTATTGTGTAATATTTTGATCTCCTTCAATTGAATCAAGCATTGATAATAAATCCTGACTTTTTGTAATGTTTGAATAAATAGTTATTAATAATATGAATAATGAAAAATTTTTTATCATATTTTTTCAATTTATTGCGGCATACCTTTATTTATCCAGGCACCTATTTTATTAATTTCACATTCGTTTAATTTAGGTAAACCATTTGGCATCGGTGTTATACCAGGTTCATGATTTATAGCCTTCCATACCAAACCTGAATTGATTGATATTTTTACTCCCTCATAATTATCCATCACTATTCCATCATAAAATGTTGAAGATGAATTGTGACATGATTTACATATACCATCAAAAATATAAGTAAGATCATTATATTTAATATTTGTTGTATCGCATATAGTTATATAATTCGTATCAGTGGAATACAAGTTAATAAGAAAATCCTCTTCATTTTCTTTTGTGCATGAAATAAAATTAAAAAAAACTATTATTGAAAAAGAATAAATAACGGATTTAAAAAAAGTACTCATAATTTCTTTTTTATTTTTTAAAATTAATAATCAAAAATAAAAAAAAAGGGATAATTAAATGATTAACATTAAATTATCCCTTTTGTTTATAACAAACAAAATAATTTAGTTTATTTTCATTTCATAATAATTCTTTTATACTCATTTTTATGGCCATTAGAAAGTTGTAGTATATACATTCCTGGCGGCATGTCTAAATGAATAGTAATACTTGATTGATTGGTTATTGAATAAGTTTGAATTAGATTTCCAACTAAATCTATTACATTTATTGTAGAAATCTCATCCAATCCATTAATTGTGAAAACACCATTATTTGATGGATTTGGATATATGCTTATATTATTGCTTAAAATATCATGATAAATACCTGTTGACTGGCTTATAGTAATATCAATAGTTGCAATCGCTTCCGTACCATATTCAACAGATTTTGCAGTTACAGTAACAATACCTTCAGCAACTGCAGTTAGTAAACCAAGTGAATCAATTGTAGCAATCTTCTTATCGTTTACTTTCCATACAATATCAGGAATTGTTGCTGTTGATGGATTAACAGTTGCTGTTAATTGAAGTGTTTCTCCAATTGTTTCAATTGAAGTTTCATCACCAGCAGTTGAAATACTAACTGATTCAACACGTTCGAAAGTACCTCCAATATAAGCTCGAAGCCATTTCATTGCTAAACGCTCTTCACCTAATGTATTGATTAAATAAGCCTTTTGTTCAGTTCTCCACATACCTGGTTTATATCCCCATAAAGTTATCCCCTTAATGGAAGGATACTCCCAAAATAAAGAGAAATATTTCATATAATCTTGCAATTGAGAAATATCCGTTGGGCCATCTATATCTAATTCAGATACATAAATATCTAATCCTGTGGCTGCTAATGAATCCAATATTTCTTTTGAAACTTGAACACTCGCATCCAACGAAAAGCCATGCGCCTGAAATGAGATGGCATCAATTAAATCTTCTGCTTGTAACAATCTAATAATTTCAAGGTATTTTTTTGTATTAGCCATACTATTAATAATACCGTATTCATTAATTAACAATTTCGAATTTGGAAAATTATTCCTGGCTAGCTTAAATGATTTAATAATCCAATCCCAACCGGTTTCTCCTGAACCGCCAAGCGCATCAATGTATTTTCCCCCATTATTAGCATCTGGTGGTTGATGCAGAGGTTCATTAACCACTTCAACTAAATCAATTGTATCATATCTTTCGGCGATAGCGGCAAACCATTCTTCAATTTCATCCAGCTGCTCAGCAGTATCTAAAGTTTCAATCCAGGTTGGTTGCTGGCCTCCCCATACTAAAACATGATGTTTGTAAACAAAACCAAATTCTTTTGCTAAATTATATGCTTCATCAAGATCTGTCCAATTCATCACATCCCTCGTTCCTTCAACCCATCCCCATTTACCACCATTTCCTGGAGTTACCTGGTTCCAGAAGCCCTCAAATTTACTTTTAGAATCCGGTCCAAATCCACATCCTAAAAACTTATCTAAACCATCAGCAATAGGAGGCCCGACAGGACTATCATCAGGATTATATGTCGTTCCAGGTTCTTCATTATTTAGATTTGCCACAGTAAAAAATAAATTTTCTTCAGCAAAAATTAATTTATCAATCCAAAGGCCATCTTCTCTGGCAGCTATCTGAAGAGTTTGTGTAAGATCACCATCTGCAACTGTAAATGTAGTTCCACCAGTAAAAACAGATAGATTCACCCATTTCCAAACTTCACTGCCGGATCCCCCACTTTCAAAAACCACATCGGTTAAAGCAGTATATCCAGCAGCAGCTAATTGATTAACAATTATCCAATCTCCTTCTGTTGCAGATGATTTTGTTCCAAATCCCTTACCTAGAAAAAAACTATCATCATCAAATGTTGACGAACCTACCCTTAATCTAGCAAATAATTGATAAATGCCTGATTTTGGAAATGTTATTGAAAAAGTAACAACTTTTATGTCATCATTTGGAAGAGTTGCAGGTTCAATAAAATTTGTTGAAGGTGCAATGTACGTAATATCGCCATCAGTACCAGTAGTAATATCAGAACCTAATGTGCCTGATTCAGCTTCAATTACAATAGGATCGCTTTGGCCAACTAATATCAAACTAAATGAAAATAATATGGCCAGTAATAAAAGGCTAATTCTTCTCTTCATAATTTTTTATTTTTATAATTTCTTAATTTTCAGTTTATTTCTATTTCAAATTATTTGTAATTTTTTTTAAAGATAGACATTTTTTAAATTATTTACAATCGATTGTATTCTCTTCGATTGAACATTTGTATTAAGTTTTTAAAAAAAATAATATTTGTTAAAAGTTCGGTATGAAAATTGCAAAGGAAAGTTTTGTAATTATATTCATTTTAATTAATACTATTTATAGGTAAAGATTAAAATATTTAATTGCAACTTTAAATAAATATCAATGTCTTTATTCGTAATAATATTATTAATTAATCTATGATCAACCGTAAAATTATAACCCTCCTTTTTGCTTTTACACTAATAATTCAGGTATATCCAGAAAAATATTCAATAAGTGGTTATATAAAAGATAAAAGTAATGGAGAGCTACTTATAGGTGCCAATGTATATATTAAAGCAACGAAAACTGGAACAATTTCAAACCTATATGGTTTTTATTCATTAACTCTTGATGAAGGAAATTATGATATAATTTGTAATTATATTGGTTTTCAAATTACTGAAATTTCGCTGAATTTAAACAATAACAAAATCCTGAATATTGAGTTAGAACCTTCCATTGAAGAAATTGAAGAAGTTATAGTAAAAGCAGAACGAGGAAATAAAAATGTGGTTTCCACGCAAATGAGTACAGTAAGCCTTTCGGCAAAAACTATTAAACAAATACCTGTTTTAATGGGTGAAATAGATATTATAAAAACCATGCAACTTTTACCCGGGATCAAATCAACAGGTGGTTTAAGTTCTGGAATGAGTGTTAGAGGTAGCTCCAGGGACCAAAACTTATTAATACTAGATGAAGCCACAGTATATAATGCAGCACATCTAGGTGGTATTTTTTCTATCTTTAATAATGATGCGATTAAAAATGTTGAAATTTATAAGGGATTTATTCCTGCTGAATATGGTGGAAGACTTGCTTCAGTAGTTGATATTCGGATGAAAGATGGAAACACTAAGAAATTTTCTGCAAATGGCGGTATTGGCCTAATTTCAAGCAGGTTAACCATTGAAGCACCAATTGTTAAAGATAAAAGTTCGTTTATTATATCAGGAAGGCGAACATACATTGATGCCATAGTTAAAGGTGTAAAAGTAATTTCAAACAGCGATAAAATAAACGATTTTCCAATTCACTTCTATGATTTAAATTCAAAAGTAAATTATACAATCAATCAAAATAATCGTATTTTTTTATCAGGTTATTTCGGACGGGATGTATTTTCTTTTTCTATGAATGAAGATGCCAAAACTAATTTCGATTGGGGCAATTATACCGGTACCTTACGATGGAATCATGTATTTAACAGTCGGTTATTTTCAAATATAACTGTTTTAGCAAGTGATTATGATTATTTAATGGATACTGAATTTAAAATTGGAAGGGAAAAGAAAACCTTTGCATTTAATTATGATGCTTTTATAAAAGATTATTCCGGTAAAATTGATTTCGGATATTATCTAAATCAGAATAGTACGATCAAATTCGGACTATTAACAACCTATCATGATATAAAAGTGGGAGAAATAAATGGCAGACAAGATACTGTTAAATTTAATTTTTCTCTTCCCTCAATTCCTGGAATTGAAAATGCAATATATGTTAGAAATGAACAAAAAATAAGTGATCAATTCATTGTTAATTATGGAGTCAGGTATTCGATGTTTTTAAATCCCGGTACAAATAAAATTAATACTATTGATGAGAATTATAATGTTACTGGCAAAACGAATTATAAATGGGATAGCATTATTTATAACGGATTTGAACCAAGGCTGGGGATAACATATATATTAAATGAAAAACATTCGGTAAAAACAAGCTATTCACGAACATTACAATACTTATTCATAGCTTCAAATTCCACAACTGGCAATCCTCTTGATGTATGGATATCAGTGAATCCTAATATTAAACCTCAAATATGCGATCAGATTAGCATTGGTTATTTCAGAAATTTTCTTGATAATATGTTAGAAGCATCTGTGGAGACTTATTTCAAAAAAAGTATGAACCAGGTATCTTTCAAAGAATTTGCACAACCGCAATTCAATGAAAATATTGAAGAAGATTTACGCTTTGGAAAAGGAAGAGCTTATGGAATTGAGCTATTAATTAAGAAACCTGAAGGTAAAATAAATGGCTGGATTGGATATGAATATTCAAAATCTGAATTAAAAATAAATGATATCCAGGAAAAGGATTGGTTTTTATCGCCATACGACTCTCCTCACGATGTTACTATTGTTATAATTTATAATCTATCAAAACGAATTGATATATCTGCAAATTGGATTTGGAAAACTGGGCAACCATTAAATGCCCCAGCCATGAGATATGAGTACGGAGATTTGATTTTACCTTATTATCCCGGAAGAAATACTGACAGATTACCAAGTTATCACAGGCTTGATCTTGGTTTAACTATTAAAAATATAATAAAAACAAATGCGAAATATAAAGATGAGTTAGTAATATCAATATATAACGCATACATTAATAAAAATCCAGATCTTATTTATTTTGAGCAGGATAGCGAAGATTATTATATAACAAAGGCTACAAGAGTTACATATATCCCATTTTTTCCTTCTTTAACTTATAATTTTAAATTCTAATAATTCGTAAAATGAAATATATAACCTATATCGCTTATATTTTAATCATATTAGTAGGTCTCACTTCATGTGAAGAAGAAATTAAATGGAAAGAAGAAAAATTACCTGAAATGCTTGTTGTGGAAGGATCATTCACAAATGAGTATAAAAAGCATCAGATAATACTATCAAGTTCAGACAGATATTTTTCGAATGTACAAACGCCAAAAGTCTCAGGAGCTTCAATAGCTATATTAGATGATTCTGAAACATATTTATTTAATGAAAATCCCATTGGTTCAGGAATATATGAAACGGTTGATTCAGTAGCTGGAATTCCTGGTAAAAGCTACACACTTGATATAAACCTTCAAGAACCAATTAATAATTGCACCCATTATTATGCAACTGGTGAATTAAATCAAGGAATTAAAATTGATAGTCTAATTGTAATGCTTTATGAAAATCCAATTTATTTTGATGGTGGTGATATTGATTCTTTAATGACTATAATTGTTGCCATTGGTTTAGATCCACCTGAAATTAAAAACTATTATCAATTAAATATATATTTATATGATTCATTATTAAATGACACTATTGATGAAGTAAGCCTGATTAATGATTCGGAAGGAATGAATGGAGAATATGCACATACTTTTATGTTTTTCTATCAGTTTCAGGAAAATGATTCAATACAACTTGAATTGCAGTCAGTAGAAGAAAGTTATACTGATTTTGTTAGAGGTGTTCAAAATATTGCTAATCAATCAGCCGATCCATTTGATATGTCTGGCCCTCCAGCTAATGCTATTGGTAATATTCATTGAGAAACTAATATTGAAGCCATTGGATACTTTAAAGTAGCGTATGTTAGCAAAGGAATTGCTTTAGCAAAATATCCAGAAGAAGAATAAATTGTGAACCGTGAGTGATGAATAGTGAGTGACGAAAATCTTAAATCAAAATTCTAAAATCTAAAATAACTAAGGAAGTTCATTTTCATTTAAAGTCCTGAAATCTCTTTCGAGTTTTAATAAATTAATTATTTCCTGAAATTCTGGTGTAATATTTCTAAGATAAAATTTCTTATTCTTTTTCCAGCCAAATTTTCGTAAAGTAACTAGTATA